>NZ_JBQCVF010000001.1:0-18668 GCF_051962515.1 Neisseria sp. P0009.S007
TGGCGGTCATTGAAAAAGTTGCACCGCGCATTACGCCGATGATTACCGATGTTTCCCGTGTTTTGAACGAGAAAAACTGCAAAGGCGAAAGCCTGTTGTTTGAAGGTGCACAAGGTACGTTGCTGGACATCGACTACGGTACTTATCCGTTTGTAACTTCCTCCAACTGCTTGGCAGGTGCCGCTTCTGCCGGTGCAGGCGTAGGTCCGCAAATGCTGGATTACGTTTTGGGTATCGTTAAAGCCTATACCACCCGCGTGGGTTCCGGCCCATTCCCGACTGAATTGTTTGACGAAGTGGGCGCAGGCTTGGCTGAACGCGGCCATGAATTCGGCTCCGTAACCGGTCGTGCGCGTCGTTGTGGCTGGTTTGACGCGGCTGCTCTGAAACGCTCTATTCAAGTTAACGGCATTTCCGGCATGTGCATTACCAAGCTGGATGTGATGGACGGTATTGAAAACATCAATATCTGTGTAGGTTATGAATTGCCTGATGGCAGCAAAACCGATATTCTGCCTTGCGGCTCCGATGCGGTAGAAACCTGCAAACCGATTTATGAAACCATGCCGGGTTGGAGCGAGTCCACTTTTGGTGTGAAAGAGTACGACAAACTGCCTGAAAACGCTAAAGCTTATCTGAAACGGATTGAAGAAGTTTGCGGTGCGCCTGTGGCCATTGTTTCAACCGGTCCTGAGCGCGAAGAAACCATTGTTTTGCATCATCCGTTTGCTTAATTGATTAAGTGAATAAAAGGCCGTCTGAATTTTTCAGACGGCCTTTTATATGAAATGCAATAAAAATTCAGCCCTGAAGGATGTCTGTCTTCAGGGCTGAATTTTGTATTTTACGCTGTTTTTAAGTACGAATGTTTGGAAAGTGAGATGTAGTGCCAAGTAACAATTATTCTCATTGACGTAAATCAAGAAAAACCAAATCTGTAATTTTATTTCATAAAAACCCCTGTAAATAAATGGGTATTGATGTTATCCTTTCAGAAAATTTACAGTCTATATTTTCAATAAAATTAGGAGCTTGATATGTCAAATGCTGTTCAGCAACGTCCTGCCGCTTGGGAAGGTTTTGTCGGTGGCAACTGGGAAACCAACGTAGATGTCCGCGATTTTATTCAAAAAAACTACACGCCATATGAAGGCGATGCCTCTTTCTTGGCACCAGCAACTGAAGCCACAACCAAGCTGTGGGCGGAAGTGATGGAAGGCATCAAGGTTGAAAACCGTACGCACGAGCCGTATAAAATCGACGCGCAAATCGTCTCCGGTATTACCAGCCATGCTCCAGGCTATATCGACAAAGATTTGGAAACCATCGTTGGCCTGCAAACAGACGAGCCTTTGAAACGCTCTATCATGCCGTTTGGCGGTTTGAAAATGGTGCAAGACGCGTGCAAAGTGTACAACGTTGAATTGAATCCCGAAGTCAGCGAAATTTTCACCAAATACCGCAAGACCCACAACCAAGGCGTGTTTGACGTTTATACGCCCGACATCCGCCGTTGCCGTAAATCAGGCGTGATTACCGGCCTGCCGGATGCTTATGGCCGTGGCCGTATTATCGGTGACTACCGTCGTGTGGCATTGTACGGTATCGACTTCTTGATGAAAGACAAACTCAACCAGTTCAACTCACTGCAAGCCGATTTGGAAAACGGTGTGGACTTGGAAGAAGTGATCCGCCGCCGCGAAGAAATCAATGAGCAATATAAAGCATTGAACCAAATGAAAGAAATGGCGGCTTCTTACGGCTACGATATTTCCGGCCCTGCAAAAAATGCACAAGAAGCGATCCAATGGACTTATTTCGCCTACCTCGCTGCCGTTAAATCTCAAAACGGCGCAGCGATGTCCTTCGGCCGTGTATCTTCATTCTTGGATATTTACATCGAACGCGACCTGAAAAACGGTGTGATTACCGAAACCCAAGCGCAAGAATTCATTGACCACTTGGTGATGAAACTGCGTATGGTCCGTTTCCTGCGTACGCCCGAATACGACCAACTCTTCTCCGGCGACCCGATTTGGGCAACCGAATCCATCGGCGGTATGGGCTTGGACGGCCGTACCTTGGTAACCCGCACCAACTTCCGCGTGCTGCATACTCTGTACAACATGGGCCCGTCTCCTGAGCCAAACATCACTGTATTGTGGTCAGAACAACTGCCGCAAGGCTTTAAAGAATTCTGCGCCAAAGTATCCATCGATACTTCGTCCATCCAATACGAAAACGACGATTTGATGCGCCCTGACTTCAATAGCGACGACTACGCCATTGCCTGCTGCGTCAGCCCGATGGTGGTCGGCAAACAAATGCAGTTCTTCGGCGCACGCGCCAACTTGGCTAAAACTCTGCTGTACGCAATCAATGGCGGCGTGGACGAGAAATCTAAAGAGCAAGTTGGTCCGAAAACCGAGCCGATTATGGACGAAGTTTTGGACTACGACACTGTCTTTGAGCGCATGGACAAATTCATGGATTGGTTGGCAACCCAATACGTTACCGCGCTGAACATTATTCACTACATGCACGACAAATACAGCTACGAAGCTGCATTGATGGCATTGCATGACCGTGATGTGAAACGTACGATGGCATGCGGTATCGCCGGTTTGTCTGTGGCTGCCGACTCATTGTCCGCCATTAAGTACGCCAAAGTGAAACCGATTCGTGACGAAAATGGCATTGCCGTTGACTTCGAAATCGAAGGCGAATACCCACAATTTGGTAACAACGACGACCGCGTTGACGATATTGCTTGCGATTTGGTTGAACGCTTCATGAAAAAAGTGGCAACCCACAAAACTTACCGCAACGCCACTCCGACTCAGTCCGTACTGACCATTACTTCCAACGTTGTTTACGGTAAGAAAACCGGTAATACTCCAGACGGCCGCCGTGCAGGCGCTCCGTTTGGTCCGGGTGCAAACCCAATGCACGGTCGTGACGTCAACGGTGCAGTCGCTTCATTGACTTCCGTAGCCAAACTGCCATTTGAGTTTGCCAAAGACGGTATTTCCTATACCTTCTCCATTATTCCTGGCGCGTTGGGTAAAGACGAGTATTCTCGCGAACGCAACCTTGCCGGTTTGATGGACGGTTATTTCCACCATGAAGACGGTATTTTGGAAGGCGGCCAACACTTGAACGTCAACGTATTGAATCGCGAGACTTTGGAAGATGCGATGCACAATCCAGAGAAATATCCGCAGTTGACCATTCGTGTGTCCGGTTATGCGGTTCGCTTCAACTCGCTGACCCGCGAACAACAGCTTGACGTGATTACCCGTACATTCACAGAAACCATGTAATCCGGGTGGAGAAACAAACCGGAAGCTAAATTTGCATTTGGTTTGTTTTGAAACAAAGCTCCGAGGCCGTCTGAAATGTTCAGACGGCCTTTATTATCGTACAATCCATATAAGCAAAAACATTTTTGAGCCGAACACTATGTCCACGACTTTTGCCATTACCCCCGAGCCGGCACTGAAAGACCTTGGCCACCGTCACTATAACGGTAAAGGCATTATTCATTCGATTGAATCTTGCGGTGCTGTCGATGGTCCGGGTTTGCGCTACGTGCTCTTTTTGCAAGGCTGCCTGATGCGTTGCCTGTATTGCCATAATCGTGACACATGGGATCTTCATACTGAGCAGGCGCAGGAATTGGATGTGGCAACTGTGATGAAGCAGGTCATGACCTATCGTCATTATTTGCGTGCGACAGGCGGAGGCGTAACGGCAACCGGCGGCGAGCCGTTATTGCAATATGAGTTTGTATGCGATTGGTTTACGGCCTGTCGGGAACACGATATCCATACCTGTCTAGACAGCAATGGCTATGCTTTGCACTATGATTCGATTTTGGATGATTTGCTCGATCATACCAATTTGGTCATGCTCGACTTAAAACAAATCGATCCTGAAATTCATAAAGTGCTTGTCGGTATTCCAAATACCAAAACGCTGAAATTCGCGCGCTATCTTGCTGAACGCAATCAGCCGACGCGTGTGCGTTATGTGGTTGTTCCCGGTTATACCGATGATGAGCGGTCAGCGCATTTATTGGGCGAGTTTATCGGTGATATGGATAATGTCGAAATGGTCGAGCTCTTGCCGTATCACGAATTGGGCGCACACAAATGGGCTTTGTGCGGCGACGAATACAAATTAAAAGGCGTACATCCGCCGCCCAAAGAAACCATTCTGAAAATCAAAGAAATATTAGAGAGCTACGGAAAAAACATTATTTATTAAAACAGAAAAAGGCCGTCTGAAACGAAATAATCAGTTTCAGACGGCCTTTTCATTATTGAAAAAAATTTAAGCGTTCAATGCGGCCAAAACCTTGGCGACAACTTCTGATACTGCAACGGCTTGAGCCTGATTGTTACGGCGCTCGGCATATTCGACATTGCCTTCTTTCAATGCGCGATCGCCGATCACGATGCGGTGAGGAATACCCAACAGCTCGGAGTCATTCAGCAATACGCCTGCACGTTCGTCGCGGTCATCCAACAAAACATCCGCACCAGCAGCCAAAAGCTCGGCGTAGATTTTGTCGGCGGCTTCGCGCACGGCGTCTGATTTTTTGTAGTTCATCGGCACGATAACGACTTCAAACGGCGCCATTGCTTTGGTCCAAACAATGCCTTTTTCGTCGTTGTTTTGTTCGATGGCGGCGGCCACAACGCGGGTAATACCGATACCGTAGCAGCCCATTTCCATGATTTGGGATTTGCCGTTATTGTCCAAGAAGCTGACATTCATGGCTTGGGTATATTTGTCGCGCAATTGGAAAACGTGGCCGACTTCAATACCGCGCGCCAGTTTCAGACGGCCTTGTTCGTCAGGGCTAATGTCGCCTTCGATGACATTGCGTAAATCGACAAATTCAGGCTCGGCAGCATCTCGGCCGAAGTTGAAGCCGGTATAGTGGTAGTCGTCTTCGTTTGCGCCGATAACCCAGTCTGCGCCTTTTTCGGTGGCGAAATCGGCATAGACTTTGCCTTTGAAGTTGACAGGGCCGAGAGAGCCGCCGTTGGCGCCGAACTGTTCAATAATCGCGGCAGGGCTTGCCATGGTCAGTGGCGATTTCACGCCGGCCAGTTTTTCCGCCTTGATGTCGTTAAACTCATGGTCGCCACGCAACAGCAGCAGGACGAGTTCGCCTTCGTTTTCGCCTTCAACCACGATGGATTTGAGGGTTTGTTCAACCGGAATATTGAGGAATTCAACCAAAGACTCAATGGTTTTGACATTTGGTGTATGTACTTTGGTCAACTCGGCCTGAGCAGCGGCGCGTTCGCCTTTGAGCGGCAAGGTGGGTGCCAATTCGATATTGGCGGCGTAATCGGAAGTATCGCTGTATGCGATAACGTCTTCGCCGCTTTCAGCCAATACTTGGAATTCGTGAGAGCCGGTACCACCGATGCTGCCGGTGTCTGCGGCTACGGGGCGGAATTCCAAGCCCAGACGGGTAAAGATACGGCAGTAAGCGTCGTACATATCCTGATAGGTCGTCTGAAGCGAGGCATAGTCGGCATGGAAGGAATAAGCGTCTTTCATGACGAACTCGCGCGCGCGCATCACACCGAAGCGCGGACGCACTTCATCGCGGAATTTGGTTTGGATGTGATAAAAGTTTTTCGGCAGTTGTTTGTAGCTGTTGACTTCTTTGCGCACGATGTCGGCAATCACTTCTTCACAAGTCGGACCCATACAGAAATCACGGTCATGACGGTCTTTCAGGCGCAGCAGTTCTTTACCGTAAAACTCCCAGCGGCCGGATTCCTGCCACAGCTCGGCAGGTTGTACCACCGGCATCAGCAGCTCCACGCTACCTGCGCGGGCCATTTCTTCACGCACGATATTTTCAACTTTGCGCAATACGCGCAGACCCATCGGCATCCAAGTATAAAGACCGGATGCGTTGGCTTTGATCAAGCCGGCACGAATCATCAGCTTGTGGCTGGCAAGTGCGGCTTCGGCAGGGGCTTCTTTAAGGGTAGAAATGAAGAACTGGGAGGCTTTCATGGCGTATTTTTCTTTCTTAAAAATAAGTGCGTATTGTAACGCAAAATGTATGGCCGCGTGTCTTTTGAATGGCATCTGATGAAATCGGCCGTTGTTTTACGCAGCTTTTGATTCGGGGTGATTTTTAGGGATGTCAACCCTAATTTATGCACAAAGCCGCATAACCTTGTTTTACCTATAAATTTTCACTGTATGATTATAGTAAAATCTTATAAATATAACCACTTGATTTTATTATATTTTATTTGATTAAATTTTAGTCAATTTAAGACTTGGTTTGTTCCTAAAGAAAATTTTACGATTACCCAAAGCTTATCAACAGATTTATCCACAGAGATTGTGTATAGATTTTAAATGCTGTCGGCGTAATGATTTCGCATGATTGGCAAGCCTTGTTTAAAGCAGATTGGGTTGCCTTAAAAAGATGGGGCAACAACACGATGAGCAGGTTTTGCGCTAACATTCTGCTCATTGTTGTTTCCTTACAAGGAATAAAATGAAAAATTCAGAATTGCATTTGCTGGAACGCAGAAAGATGTTTAACGGGTATCAGGAACGGTACCGCCATTTTTCTCAAACCTGCCGGACGGATATGGTATTTGATGTCTATCTGCCGCCACAAGTCTTAAAAGGCTATCCCGCGCCTGTTTTATATTTTCTTTCCGGCTTAAATAGTGATGGTTCTGAATTGGTTCAACAAAGCGGGATCCAACGTTTTGCGGCGCAATGGAATATTATCGTGGTTTTCCCGGATACCTCGCCACGCGGTCGGCATGTTGCCGACAGTGAGGAACATTATCTTGGACAGGGCGCCGGATTTTATGTCAATGCAACTGAAGCACCTTGGGCGCAGCATTACCAAATGGAAAGCTATATCAGCCAAGAATTGCCTGATTTGATCGAGCATCATTTTCCGGTAACGCAAGAGCGCAGCATTGCAGGTTTCAGCATGGGCGGGCATGGTGCGCTGCAGTTGGCTTTGAAGCATCCCGGCCGATATGCTGCGGTTTCAGCCTTTGCGCCTTTATGTCATCCTATCGATACGGAAGGCGGCAGGCAGGCGTTTTCGGCTTATTTGGGCCAAAACGTGGAAACGTGGAAACGCTATGACAGTACAGAGCTGCTTCAGACGGCCTCGCATAAATTGCCTGTTTTGATTGATGTCGGCAGTGAAGATGCTTTGTATCCTGAAGTCCTGCAACTGGAAGGGTTTGTCCGCTCAGCACGCGAAAAAGGTTTCAATATCCAATATAAAGTACGCCCGGGCTATGGGCATGACTATTTCTTTATTGCCAGCTTTATCGATTCGCATATTGAGTTTCATGCTCAGGCATTGGGGCTTTAAGCAGTATTGAATAAAAGGCCGTCTGAAATCCGATTAATGGTCGGATTTCAGACGGCCTTTTATTTGGTCTTTAACCTTTAATTTCAGACAGACTTATTCCTCAGGACGTTCGCCGTCGGTGTCGTCCAATTTGCCTTCGGTAATATCGACATTGATACCGACTGCCGCACGGATTTTGGCATCGATTTCGTTGGCGATATCAGGGTTTTCTTTCAGCCAAACGCGTACATTGTCTTTACCTTGGCCGATTTTTGCGCCGTTGTAGCTGTACCATGCGCCGGATTTTTCAACGATGTCATGTTTGACGCCCAAGTCGATCAATTCACCTTCCCAGCTAATGCCTTCGCCGTAAAGAATATCGAATTCGGCTTGACGGAACGGAGGGGCAACTTTGTTTTTGATGACTTTGACTTTGGTTTCGTTACCAATCACGTCATCGCCTTTTTTAATCTGACCGGTACGGCGGATGTCGAGGCGGACAGAGGCATAGAATTTGAGCGCGTTACCGCCGGTTGTGGTTTCAGGGCTGCCGAACATCACGCCGATTTTCATACGGATTTGGTTAATGAAAACAACCAATGTATTGGTGCGTTTGATGTGGCCGGTCAGTTTGCGCAGGGCTTGGCTCATCAGGCGGGCTTGCAGGCCGACGTGGCTGTCGCCCATTTCGCCTTCGATCTCGGCTTTAGGCACAAGTGCGGCTACGGAGTCGACAACGACCATATCGATACCGCCGGAGCGTACCAAGGTATCACAGATTTCCAATGCCTGTTCGCCGGTATCCGGTTGGGAGAGATAGAGTTCTTCAACTTTTACGCCGAGTTTGCGGGCGTAAATCGGGTCAAAAGCATGCTCGGCATCGATGAATGCGCAGATGCCGCCATTTTTTTGGCATTGGGCAATGGCTTCGAGACAGAGTGTAGTTTTACCGGAGGATTCCGGGCCGAAAATTTCAACCACGCGGCCGCGGGGCAGGCCGCCGACGCCGAGTGCTAAGTCCACGCCGAGGGAGCCGGTGGAAATAACATCAAGGTTTTCTTCCTGTTGGCTGCCGTCCATTTTCATGATGGAGCCTTTGCCGAAGTTTTTTTCGATTTGGGCAAGGGCTGCGGCTAAGGCTTTGCTTTTTTCGTCTGACATGTTTTCTCTCCGAAAGGAAATATGAATCGCTAAGAATTTATTTAGCTATTATCGCACAAATTAAGAAAAAGTATAGTTTTATTTTTATTTTTCAGACGGCCTGTGTTTTTTGTATGCAACAGGCCGTCTGAAATGTTGAATAATCAATCAGTTGGTCAATGATGCAAAAACTTGGAAATAGTCGGGGAAAGTTTTATGCGTACATTTCGGGTCGTTGATGATGACGGGGACGCCCAAAAGCGAAACCAGCGAGAAACACATGGCCATGCGGTGGTCGTCGTAAGTGTCGATAACGGCATCGGGGGTAAGCGTTTCGGGCGGCGTAATATGGATGGCTTCGGCTTCTTCGATGACGTCTGCGCCCAGTTTGCGCAGTTCGGTTGCCATGGCGGCGATACGGTCGGTTTCTTTGACGCGCCATGAGCCGATATTGCGCAGGGTGCAGGGTTGTTTGGTGGCCAGCGCAACAATGGCCAAGGTCATGGCCGCATCAGGAATATGGTTGGCATCTAAATCAAAAGCCTGAATCTTGCGCTCGGCAGGACGGGAAATTTCTACAAAATTTTCGCCCCAAATGACATCTGCGCCGATTTTTTCCAATTCACGCGCAAAGGCAACGTCGCCTTGAATACTGTGTGCGCCGATGCCGGTTACGCGGATGGGTGTACCGGCAATCAGGCCTGCGCCCAAGAAATAAGACGCGCTGGAGGCATCGCCTTCTACATATAAATGTTCGGGCGCATGATATTTGGCACCGGCCGGGATTTTAAATACACGGTAGTCTTCATTGATGATGTCCACACCGAACTGCGCCATCAGCTTGAGCGTGATGTCGATATAAGGTTTGGAAATCAACTCGCCTACCATGTGGATTTCAAATGCTTGTCCCGTCAAGGGCAAAGCCATCAGCAGGGCGGTCAGGAATTGGCTGGAAACATTGCCTTTAATCGGAATAACGCGCTCGCCGTTGTCTTGGCGTTTGCCGATCTGAAGAGGCGGATAGTTTTCATTGCCCAGATATTGTACGTCCGCTCCGGCAATACGCAACGCGTCGACCAAATCGCCGATAGGGCGTTCGTGCATACGCGGTACGCCATGCAGATGATAGTCGCCGCCCAAAACGGCAAGTGCGGCAGTCAAGGGGCGGAATGCCGTACCGGCATTGCCTAAAAACAAATCGGAGGATTGGTTGGGAAAGCGGCCGCCGGCACCATGAACTTTCAGACGGCCTTCAGGTAAAGATTCAATTTGCACGCCGAGTTTGTCGAGTGCTTCAAGCATTCGGTCGGTATCGTCGGATTTGAGCAAAGAATGGATTTCGCAAACGTTGTCGGAGAGTGCTGCCAAGAGCAGCGTGCGGTTGCTGATGCTTTTGGAACCGGGCAGGGCAACGGTGGAGGGCTTGAGTGTGGAAGCGGGCAGGCGGATGGATTCGGTCATTGGTTAGGATTTCAAATTGTAGACAAAACGATATTATACGCAGGCAAAGGCCGTCTGAAAAATGGAAGTGGCGTTGCAGGCAAGAAAAGCCGGACTCTTTTTGAAAGTCCGGCTTTGGGATGCTCGATATTTTAATGGTTAACCTAAAATATGCATTAACTGGTCAATGTTGAACGTACCTTCGTCAAAGCGGAATTCGCTGACTGAGGGGATTTTTTGACCTTGGACGTCGGTATGGATGTCGGCATATTGGTGGTCGATGGTGATGAGGTCGTTGTGATTGTTTTCGCCACGAATGGTGATGTTCCAAGTCGTGCCGTCTTTTTCGTTGACCGTTTCGAGCGACAGATCCGAGAGGGAAATGCCAGCGCCGAATTGGATGGCGTTTGTGCTGTGATGGTCGAAAATGGTGTCATGGCCTTCGCCGCGATTGAATACGTAGGTATCGTTACCGGCTTCGCCGTGCAATATATCGTCCCCTAAGCCACCAAACAGTGTGTCGTTGCCTGCGCCGCCGTGAAGGATGTCGTTGCCTGCTTCGCCCAACATAGTATCGTTACCGGAGCCGCCATACAGCGTGTCGTTGTCTAATCCGCCGTTCAGATGGTCATTGCCACCGCCTCCGTAGAGAATATCGCTGCCGGCATCGCCGTTGATGACATCGTCGCCGGTGCCGCCGGACAATTTGTCATTGCCGCTGCCGCCGTGAATCTCATCATTACCCCGGTTGCCGTAGATGATGTCTTCGCTTTCAGTACCTTTGATATGGTCGTCGGCGTGGGTGCCGTTGAATGTGGTTTTGCCGTCGGCAAAGGTTTGGCTGACGCTTGCCTGCCCTAAATTGCTGACATAAAGCATATCCCAGACATCCAGGCTCGGGACGGTGACTTCCAGTGCCACCGGTTTGCCGTTTTCATAGATGACGGAAGATTCCAATGTGTGCATGGATATATCGTCTGAGTCGGGGGAAGCCAGTTGTACGATGGCTTGCTCGGCCTGTTCTGCGCTGATTTCCATATCAAACGGGATTCTGACTTTAGGGTTGTCGAGTTTCAGCGTGTGGTGGTTGGAGCTGTTCCAATTGGTGTCTTTGTCGAGGCCTGCGAGATTGATTAATTGGACAACTCGGCCGCCGTCTGCGGTGGCCTTGGTCCATGTATAAACTTTGCCTCCTTCGCCTGAAGTGGAAGTCATGTCATAGCCGTCGGATGCTACGATGGAGGCATGACTGTCTTTGAGTTCAACCAAGCCTTCGCCGCGAAGCAGCTCCTCATAGGCGGTAATGAATTGTTGATAGTTGAATTCTGATTTGGCCAGGGTTTCGTTGGTTTTGAGCGTCTGAGCGGGATAGTATGGATCTTGCAAAATACCAAAACCATGTGCGTTTTTATCCGGGAGGTTGTTTAATGCGGCAACAGTCATGTGGTAGCCGCCACTCGCTGCGATAACGGCATCGACCAGCAATTCGTTGTCCGGATTGAGTTCGGAAGAATTATCTTCCGGGTGGGTACCTTTTCGAGTATAGGCGGCAATAATCGGGGAAACGTGATTGTAATCGTACAGACGGCCTACCAAGCGTTTAAGCTCGGCATAGTTGTGGTTTTCATAATGGGTATTTCCGGCTGTATCTTTAAAATCGCGCGGCCAGATTTCTGAGTAAGGAACATCCATGCCGGTGGTGGATAAGACATCGGCCCTGCCTGTGCTGATGTCGTTGATCATATAAGTTTGACCGTAATCGTGTAACTTTTCCGCAGCCGCGGCTGACAAATCGTCATAACCGTCAGACATTCTGAAGTTTTCAGTCTTTTGGCCATTTTGTATTTTGTAAACGAGGTTATCACCCATGGTATCGGCCTGCCAGCCGTCAAAGCCGCCTGTTTTCAGGGCTTTGATCATGGTGTTGACGATATAGTTTTGCCAGCTTTTGTCGGCAGGATCGACGAATTGTTGTACGGATGTTTTGGTCTCTGCACCGGCTTTGCCGAAGTTGGAATGCTCTTGGGCATTGTAGAGTTTGACATTATTTAAAATTTCTTTGATGGCCGGATTATCGAGTTCGTCATTGGAGGCGGCGTTAAGCATATTGTAGAGCATGGCACTGCCGCCTTTTTCGTGAATTTTGTTCACGAGGTTTTTAATCAGCAGGGTATCGATTTGGGGAGGGTTGGGTTGGCCGTTGTCGACAGCCCAAGTCGCCCATTCTTGCTTGAAGCTGTTGACATTTGGAAATGGATTGGAGGTTGTGTCGTACACATCATAGAAGAAATAATTGTTGATGTGCATTTGTGCCAGCTGATCGATATTGTTTTGATAGCCTTCGAGCTGGTCATTGGTCATGGCGTTGTTTCGTTCTGCCGAATTATCGTTAGATCCTGCCACTACGCCATAGCGGGGAAAAATAGTCCAGTCGTCTTCGACAGACAATCCCAGTGTTTTGCTGGTGTGGTTGCCGGTGTTGTCAACGGTTTCTACTTTGACGACGTAGCCTGAATTGGGTGAAAAAATATCGGAAGAGAGTTTGACGGAGGTTGAGTTCAGATGATCCAATTTTTGGATTTCCGTACCCAAATGGCTGACGGTGACAGAGGTGATTTTGTCTGTCGCATTGGAGATGTTCAGAATAACATCATCGCCGTTGGTATAGGCTACCTTGTTAAAGAGAATAGTCGGTAAAGGGGCTGTTTTTGCTTCAGTTGTCATGCTGTATATTCGCTTCTAAATATTATATTTTGAAATTACCTTAATAAATCAATATCACTTAAGTTGTTGATATGAATAATTGTTAAGACTTTTTAGTAGGCAGAGCGGAAAATAAGTTCCCCGTTTGATAGCAAATATCTAAAATAATTCGGTTTGTGATTGAAATTTAAAAATGCTGTCTGAATGTTTTGTTATTCAAAAGACGGTTTTTTGCAGGTATATAACCAAACACCATAAGAAAATCAGAAACCATTCTTTCCTATTTTTTCAGACGGCCTTTAATATCGGCGGACAATCATTGATAAAGTAAGAGCACGACTATGAGCCATTATCCGTTGTTTGCCGATTTGAAAAACCGCCCTGTTTTACTGGCAGGTGCGGGTAAGGTTGCCGAGCGTAAGGCGGAAAGCCTGTTGTCTGCCGGAGCGCGCGTGCGTGTTGTTGCGGAAACTTTGAATCCGCAGTTTCAGCAATGGGCGGCTGAAGGGAAAATAGTTTGGCTGGGTGGCTTGTTTGAAGAAGCCATGCTGGACGAGGTGTATTTCGTTATTGCGGCGACGGATAATGGCATGTTTAACCGCCGTGTTTTTGAAGCGGCGGAACGACGGGTGAAATTGTGCAATACGGTGGATACGGCGGACTTGTGTTCGTTTATCGTGCCTGCCGTGGTGGATAGGGGGCCATTGAAGATAGCCATATCCAGCGGCGGTACTGCGCCTGTATTGGCGCGTAAATGGCGGCAGATTATTGAAACATTGATTCCGCTGCATACGGGCACGATGGCGCGTATTGCCGGTAAATGGCGCGAAAAGGTTAAACAGACTATTCATCATGTCGAACGACGCCGTTATTTTTGGGAAAAGTTGTTCGACAGCCGTTTCAGTATTTTTGCGGCTCAAAACAATATCGAGGCGGCAGAACGTGAATTGATCACGCAGTTAAACCGGGAAACGCCGTTTGGCGGCGAAGTGGTTTTGGTGGGCGCAGGGCCGGGAGATCCGGGCTTGCTGACCATACATGCTTTGCAGGCGATACAGGCTGCGGATACCGTGTTTTACGATGCTTTGGTGTCGGATGAGATTTTGGCGATGGTGCGTAAAGATGCGGTGAAAATCAGCGTGGGTAAACGTGCTGGTGCGCACCATGTTCAGCAGGAAGAAACCAACCGTCTATTGGTTGAACACGCTCAAAAAGGCGAGCGTGTGGTAAGGTTGAAAGGCGGCGATCCTTTTGTGTTCGGTCGCGGCGGGGAGGAAGTGCAAACCCTGCATCAGGCCGGGATTGCCTACCGCATTGTGCCGGGTATTACTGCCGCGCTTGGAGCTACTGCTTATGCCGGTATTCCGTTAACCCATCGCGATTGTGCCCAAGGTGCTTTATTTGTAACCGGCCACAGCAAACACGAGGGCAGTCAGCCCGATTGGCAGACTTTGGCTTTAAGCCGCCAAACGTTGGTAATCTATATGGGCACGCTTAAAGCGGCTGAGATTGCGGAAAAGCTGATGGCTTATGGCAGGCAGCCTTCTACACCTGTTGCCGTGATTTCCAATGGGACTTTACCGCATCAAACCGTGCGGACAGGCCGTCTGAAAGATTTGGGCTTGTTGGCTGCCGAAGCAGAACGTCCGGCTTTAATGGTAATTGGCGAAGTGGTTGCCCTGCGCGATGAGATGAAATGGTTTGGAGAATTTGTCGAATGCTATGAAGAAGCTGCATAAAGAGGATTGATCAAACAAGGCCGTCTGAATATTGGTTTTCAGACGGCCTTGCCTTATTTAAAAGCTTGGCAATATTGCTGATAACGTTCTGCCAGTCCATATAGGATGATTGCTGTCAGCCCCCAGATGTCGTAGTGTCGGAAAGGCAGGGCGGGGAGGGCGAGGGTTTGATTGTTGTGATGAAGATGACGGTATGAGTAGTTTTGCAGGTTTAAGGTGAAGTCCAAAGGCAGATAAAAAATTTCTGCTACTTCATCGGGATTTGCTTTGGGGTTGACGGGCTGGGTGCAAATTGCCGGAACAGGCGTAACACGGTAGCCGGAAGGTGTGTCATAAAAGGGTAGCGGCGCAAAAGTCTGCCATGCGGCAATCGGAATGGCGGTTTCTTCGTAAGCTTCTCTTAACGCCGTTGCCGTTAGGCTGTCGTCTTGGGCATCTTTGCGGCCGCCGGCAAAGGCGATTTGTCCGGTGTGTTGCCTTAAGGTCTCGGCCCTTTTGGTCAGTAAAATTTGCCACGCTCCTTCATGCAAGGCGATGCCGACCAAAACGGCTGCTTCTTTGACCGTTTTAGTGGTAACTAATTGATTGCGCTCTGCTTGCATACGGCTGCTGAAGCGTGAAGCTTGAGTTAGGAAATGGATAAGGTGGTCGGTATTCATTTTTGGCGCTGATCGTTTTATGCAGATGAGGATTACACAAGGTTTACGGTTACCGTGTCAACAAAATAGGGTGCGTGTGTTACAGTTATGCCTGAATGATAAATAAAGCTTTGCGTCTGTTCTGCAAGTGCTTAGGCCGTCTGAAAATGTCGGCAGGTTCTCAAAAAGGATAGTTATGTTGTTTTCCCCATCCCGTATTCGAGTGGCAGCTGCGGCTGTCATGATGTTGTTTGTTACACAAACTTTTGCCGCGCCCGGCGATTCAAATGCAGTTTTTGAATCGGCTAAGATTATTAAAAAGAAAAGCCGTACCGACCGTTTTTCTCCCGAAGAGCGCGAGCAGGAGCGGATACGTCTGTTGGGTATACAAAACCGTACATCTCAGGTTTTCACTTTGTTAAATTCAGAACTGGCCCTGCAAAAGGGTGATGCAGCTTCTGCGTTGTTTACTTATATTTTAACGTTGCATCGCACCAAATCTCCCGAAGTGGCCGAACGCGCTTTGGAGATGGCGGTTTCGTTAAACGCATTTGAACAGGCTGAAGCCATTTACCAAAAATGGCGCGAAATCGAGCCGGAGCCTGGTGAAACACAAAAGCGTATGACTTGGTTGCGCAATTTGCTGCTGGGTAAAGCCGATAAGAATTTGAGCGGATTGGACAAGGTAATTGCCGGCGGTAGTGAAGATGAGCAAAAGCGCGTGTTCCTGCTTTTAGCACAAACCGCAGCACAACAGCCGAATCTGACCAGCGATGCGGTTAAACAGGTGCATAAAACGGCCTTGAATTATAAAGACTTTCCAGAAGCGGCGATTGCGGATGCAATTTTTAGTGCAAAAGACGGTCAAAAGAAACACGCCATTGCGGCATTGCAGCGATTGGCCAAGTTGGACAACGAAATTTTGCCGCCGACTTTTGTGACGTTGCGGCTGATGGCGCAACGGCATCCTGATATTTTGGACGGCTTCTTCAAAGAGACAGACACCAAAACCTTATCTCCGATTTGGCAGGAATTGGACATCGCCAATTTGATCGCCCATGGTCAAAATGATAAGGCCTTTAAGCGTTTGCAGACTTTATTGGAAGAAAATCCCAACCCTGATTTGTATATTCAGGCTGCCTTATTGTCAGCGAGCAAGACAGAAAATATTTCTGCGGTAAACAGCTATCTGGAAAAGGCTTATAAAGCTGGCACGGAAGAGCAGCGCAGCCGTGCAGCGTTGATTGGTGCGGTTTCATATAATGATGTAGAAGAATTGGCCAAAGCCAAACAATGGCTGGATAAGGTAACGGCTACGGCTTATACGTTTGATAAAACCATTTTGGCTGCTTCTATCGAAGCCAAACAGGGCAACCATAAAGAGGCTTGGGCTTTGGTACAACGCGCACAAAAAATGCCCGAGCAAAGAGGACGTTATTTTGAAGTTAAGGATTTGTTGAGTACGGCTTTGTTCGTATTGTCTAAAAATACCAATCTTCAAGAATCGTTGAACGCTTTGAACAGCTTGGTAAATTCCACCGAAAAATCCTTGAAAACCCAAGCTTCTCCGGAGCTGCTTGCCAATGTGCTGTATCAGCGTTCGATGGTGTATGAGAAGCTGAATCAGCCAGGCAAGGCGATTGCCGATTTGCGCCGAGTTGTTGAGTTGTATCCGGACAATCCGCATGGTTGGAATGCTTTGGGCTATACCTTGCTGTCCAACGGCAAGGATTTGGACGAGGCTTTCAAAATGGTTCAGATGGCCTATCAAATGGATCCGGAAAGCGCAGCCATTAATGATAGTGTAGGCTGGGCATATTATCTTAAAAGCGATGCCCAAATGGCTTTGCCGTATATCCAATATGCCTATGGAAAAGAACCTGAAGCCGAAGTCGCCGCACATTTGGGCGAAGTCCTATGGACGCTTGGAGACCAAGACAAGGCCAAAGAAATCTGGAATGACGGCTTGAAACGTGGAAGCAATCTCCGAGTATTAAAAGAGACAATGTCCAAATTCGGTATAACGCCCAGCAAACCGCATACTCAAAAACACAAATAAAACCCAAAGGCCGTCTGAAAGCGTTTGATTTCAGACGGTCTATGAAGGAATATCCATGAATTTAAAACGATTATCATCGGTTGCAGCCTTATTGCTTTTAGCTGCCTGTGCGCAGCCAAACTTACCTCAGCAAAACAGTTGGCAAGCAGCAGAGCAGGTGCAGGATTTTAGCGCAGACGGTCGTTTGGCTGTCAAAGTGGAAGGAAAAGGCTCTTATGCCAATTTCGATTGGACTTATCAGAACGCGGTTCAAACCATTGATGTGAATACCCCATTGGGCAATACCGTAGGCCAGCTGTGTCAAGACAGTGAAGGTGTATTGGCGGTAGACAGTAAGGGTAAGGTTTATCAGGCGGAAACTGCTGAGGAATTGAGCAGACAGCTTTTGGGCTTTGCTTTGCCGGTACAATATTTGCATATTTGGGCAGATGGTAAACGCGTTGCCAATGCGCCATACAAAATCCTGCCTGATGGACGTCTGGAGCAGTTTGACTGGACGATATCGCGCACTTTAAATAGTTCAGGACAGCCCAAAACGCTTCAACTTGAAAATGCCAAGTTTAATATCCGCTTGGTGTTTGACACGGTAAACCACTCTTTGGATAAGAATGGACAAACCCGATGCGCAGCACGCAAATAGAGGATGCCATGTCTGTTTCAGAGGAAATCCAAGCCTTTCCTGCGCCGGCTAAATTAAATTTGGATTTGAGGATTACCGGCCGCAGGAGCGATGGTTATCATAATTTGGAAAGTATTTTCTGTTTGATCGGCTTATATGATACCGTTCATCTGAAAATCCGTACTGATGGGCAGATTATTCTGCATACGCCGGTCGAAGGGCTTGAACCTGAGCAAGACTTAACTTATCGGGCGGCTAAATTATTACTGCCATATGCAAGCGTAGCGCACGGTGTCGAAATCTGGTTGGATAAAGTGATTCCAACCGGAGGCGGATTGGGCGGCGGAAGCTCTGATGCAGCCACGGTTTTAATGGTTTTAAACCAATGGTGGCAATGCGGTTTGAGTAGGCAGCAACTGATTGATTTAGGCGTAAGTCTTGGTGCAGATGTTCCTTTTTTTATTTTTGGCAGAAGTGCTTTTGCCAAAGGTGTGGGTGAGAAGCTGGCTGAAATAGATGTCCCTAAACAATGGTATGTTATCGTTAAGCCCCCCGTCCATGTGGCAACAGTTAAAATTTTTGCACATGAAGGCTTGACACGGGATTCCAAACCCAGCATAATGCCGACTTTCCAATCGTTACAGCCGTTTCAAAATGATATGCAGGCGGTTGTATTTCAGGAATATCCTGAAGTTTGGAAGGCTTATGTTGAGTTATCCCAATATGGTCATGCATTAATGACCGGTTCTGGGGCTTGTTTGTTTATAGCAAGTGAATCTCATCAAGAAGCAAATACAATTTACCAACAGGTTTCTCAATCATATGAAGCTTATTGTGTGGAAGGGTTAGATATTCATCCGCTGTTTCATATGATTTAGTAAGTTGGGGAGTCGTCAAGCGGTTAAGACACTGGATTTTGATTCCAGCATGCGAAGGTTCGAATCCTTCCTCCCCAGCC
>NZ_JBQCVF010000001.1:18768-28235 GCF_051962515.1 Neisseria sp. P0009.S007
GGGGAGTCGTCAAGCGGTTAAGACACTGGATTTTGATTCCAGCATGCGAAGGTTCGAATCCTTCCTCCCCAGCCAAATAAAAGCGTGTAAGTTTTCTTACACGCTTTTTTATGCTCAGAGCGCAATAACGCTGAAAAACTTTTTTTTACCCGTCTTTACGCGTATAATCGCATAATTAGTGTCTTAGACATAGGGCAAAGGGAAGCGTAATGTTTTCTGAGCGTAAATCAAATCTAGAATCAGGTGAAGATATGGCTGCTTATGACAGTTTAATGGTGTTTACCGGTAATGCAAATCCGGAATTGGCACAACGTGTTGTCAAACATTTGGATATTTCACTCGGTGAAGCCACCGTTTCCAAATTCTCTGATGGCGAAGTAGCCATTGAATTGTTGGAAAATGTGCGTGGTCGCGATGTGTTTATTTTGCAACCTACCTGCGCGCCAACCAATGATAACCTGATGGAAATTTTGACTATGGCCGATGCACTCAAACGTGCTTCTGCCGGTCGTATTACTGCCGCGATTCCTTACTTTGGCTATGCGCGTCAAGATCGTCGTCCTCGCTCTGTTCGTGTACCGATTTCTGCTAAATTGGTAGCGAATATGTTGT
Organism: Neisseria sp. P0009.S007; assembly: GCF_051962515.1. NCBI lineage: Bacteria > Pseudomonadati > Pseudomonadota > Betaproteobacteria > Neisseriales > Neisseriaceae > Neisseria > Neisseria sp. P0009.S007. The sequence goes on from NZ_JBQCVF010000001.1 coordinate 19,381, forward strand.
ACTCCGCAGGTATCGACCGCGTATTGACTGTTGACTTGCATGCCGACCAAATTCAAGGTTTCTTTGATATTCCGGTAGATAATATTTACGCTACCCCGATTTTGTTGAACGACATTAAACAACAACGTATCGACAATCTGACTGTTGTCAGTCCTGATATCGGTGGTGTTGTACGTGCACGTGCTGTTGCTAAATCTTTAAATGCTGATTTGGCCATTATCGATAAACGCCGTCCTAAAGCCAACGTGGCTGAAGTGATGAATATCATTGGCGATATTCAAGGCCGTACTTGCTTGATCGTAGATGATATGATCGATACGGCAAACACCTTGTGTAAAGCGGCTGTAGCCCTGAAAGAGCGCGGTGCAGAACGTGTACTGGCATACGCTAGCCATGCAGTATTCTCCGGTGAAGCAGTGAATCGAATTGCTTCTTCCGAAATTGACCAAGTAGTTGTGACAGATACGATTCCGTTGTCTGAAGCAGCTAAAAAATGTGAACGCATCCGTCAAGTTACCATTGCCGGTTTGCTGGCTGAAACGGTACGCCGTATTAGCAATGAAGAATCCGTCTCATATCTTTTCAATGAAGATGTGATGATTGGCGGCATGTTGCTGCCATAACCCGATGTCGTCTTAAGCTGGTCGCGGCCGATGACGACGATTTTATCTAAATTGGAGTATTAAACATGACTTACGAAATTCAAGCCTCTGTTCGCGAAGCCCAAGGCACTGGTGCGAGCCGCCGCCTGCGTCGCGAAGGCCAAATCCCTGGCATTCTGTATGGTGAAGGTCAAGAGCCTGTTGCTATCGCTGTAGACCACAAAACTGTATTCTACGCATTGGAAAAAGAATCTTTCCATACTGCTTTGATTAAACTGTCTTTGAACGGTGAAACTAAAGACGTTATCGTGCGTGACTTCCAAATGCACCCATTCCGTCGCGAAGTTCAACACATCGACTTCCAAGCTGTAAAAGCTGATCAACCTGTACGCATCCGCGTTCCTCTGCACATTGTTAACGCTGAAAACTCTCAAGCTGTTAAATTGCAAGGTGGCCGCGTATCTCTGTTGAACACTTCTGTTGAAGTAGTTGCTTTGCCTGCAAACATTCCTGCTTTCTTGGAGTTGGATTGTGCATCTGTAGTTGCTGGCGACATTCTGCACTTGTCAGACATCAAATTGCCAGAAGGTGTTGAAAGTGTTTCTCTGAAACGTAATGAAAACCTGGCTGTTGCTACTGTTACTGGTAAAAAACGCTAATAGGTAGTTAATATAAGAAAACCGTATCAGATAAATCTGATACGGTTTTTGTTTTACATATAAAATCATTTGCCATAATAAAACTTAGGCAAATGCAGCAGCATATGTACTTTATAAGATTGAAGCAATTTCATTGCGAAGTTTATTAAGAAAGCGGCCATGCCGTACCCATTGTGCGGCCGATTCATAATCCTGTTGTTCAAATGCTTGTTGTAAATCTTGATATAGGTTGCTTTGTACTTCTTGGATTTCTTGATCCAGCGCTCGGATGGCATCATGGTTTTGTTCCATTTGTGCATCCATCAATGTTTCCCGCCATTCCATCTGCTGCATGAGGAATTCTGGTGAAAACGAAGTGTGTTCAGGTGCATCAGCATCGATATTTTGGCTTTTCAAGAGATAAGCGGCTCGATCAATAGGGCTTTTTAATGTGCGGTAGGCGTCATTAATTGTAGAAGACATCATAACGGCTTGTTTCTGCTCAAAAGCTGAAGCAGAAGCAAATTTATCGGGATGAAAACGGGCAGCTAAAGCTCGATAGATCTGTTCGAGTGCTTCGGTATCAATATTGAAAGATGGCTCAAGCTGAAAGAGGTTGAAGTATTGAGACATGATATCAAAGGAAAAAATCTAAAGAAGAGGATTATTTTACGATATAATCCAGAAACTGTTTATACGAAAGGAAAACAATATGACCGGTAAGGTGCAACACAATAAAGGCAAAATACGAGACAATGCCTTAAAAGCCTTAGTCAAATCTGATTTGTTCCGACACAAAGTAGAACGAAAAAGAAAAGGCAAGGGTAGCTATAATAGGCAAGAAGCCAAAAAATGGCGGGATGGTTTTGATACTTTCTCGCCATTTTTGATATTTTAAACGTGGAAGCTCTCGCCACAGCCGCAGGAATCTTTAACGTTTGGGTTTTCAAATTTGAAACCTTCCTGTAATCCTTCTTTGGTGTAATCGACTTGCGTGCCGTCTAGATAAACCAAGCTTTTCGGATCGATATAAACGCGTGCGCCGTGTTCTTCAAAAATCAGGTCATCCTCGTTCACTTCATCGACAAATTCAAGGTTGTATGCCATGCCTGAGCAGCCGCTGGTTTTCACACCCAAGCGCACGCCCAAACCTTTACCGCGTTTGGTCAGGTAGCTGTTGATGTGTTTGGCTGCGTTTTCTGTGATGGTAATCATGCTTTTTTCCTCATTTCGCAATCATTTTCTGTTTTGTCTGCTTTTTTATTTCAGATGGCCTCTTGAACTATCAGGCCGTCTGAAAACGCTGTTTTGCCCACTCTATTGCGGCAGTAATGGCAGCTTTGGCCTGCGGACTATTTTTCCAACAGGTTGAGCCGGTTAATTGTGCGCCCTGTTCCAAAATATCGTCTAAATCCGCAACCTCCAGAGTGGCAATATCATCAATCCCATTTGCTGCAAACGCTGCAATATGGTTTTACCTATTCCTTTGACAGCAAGTAGGGATTGGATTTCTTCATCGGTAAAAGGCATATCGTCTTCTTTGATTTTGCAGGTACTGGCGCACTTATATGGCAAGTTGGGCCTATCAAGCCGATTTAGACATTAATGTCTGCAAACTAAGTATCTGGCAAACAAGGTTATTTGTTTTCCTGACGTTTGCGATAGTCGGCAACGGCTGCTTTTACCGCATCTTCAGCCAAGATGGAGCAGTGGATTTTTACCGGCGGCAGCTCCAATTCTTCGGCGATTTCGCTGTTTTTGATTGCCAGCGCGTCATCCAAGCTTTTGCCTTTTACCCACTCGGTAATCAGGCTGGAAGAAGCGATAGCAGAGCCGCAGCCGTAAGTTTTAAATTTTGCATCTTCGATAATACCCTCATTGTTTACTTTGATTTGCAGACGCATTACGTCACCGCAGGCCGGTGCACCGACCATGCCGGTACCGACAGATTCGTCGTTTTTGTCGAAAGTACCGACGTTGCGGGGGTTTTCGTAGTGGTCGATTACTTTATCGCTGTATGCCATGATGTGGTTTCCTTTGTGTTTTTAGTGGTGTAAATGGTTTGTTTACGAATATTCAGACGGCCTGAAGTTTAGATTTTGCACGCGCCGCCTTCGCAGCCGTCATCATTCTCTGAATCAACGCCGCCTTCTACGGTAACGCCGTCAAAATCTTCGAGCAGGTTGTCGAGATTGTCGAGGTCGAGTTCTTGTTCGTCCATGGGTTTGTATCCTTAATTTGAAGATTGTGGCTTTTAGGTCGTCTGAAAAGGTATATTTTTAGAGTTTCAGACGTCCTTTTTAATGTCTAAGTTGATTATCTATTACAGTTGTTTTATCAGCCATTTATAAAGGCACATTCTAAAATTGTTTGGGGTTTTCCGTTAACATTAATCGGTTTTAGTTTTGCTTGCAGGGTTTCGTATTCTTCTAAAATCAAACTGTATTTTCGAATAGGGCGGTATTTTCCTTTTAACACCTTGCGTGCCTGTCCCAAAGGTACATCCAACAATAAACGGGTGTAACTGTAACCTGCGGTTTCTACTTGGAACGTCTGGCTGATATGAACCACAGGCAAGCCATAGTAAGTACCGCTGAGTTTCAAACGGGTTTGATCAAGAATAAACGGTTTTCCATCTTCACTAAATTCCGTGCGGTGCAAAGTCATCGGAGGGTGCGCAAGATCACGGTAAGCCTTTGGCAGCTTGACTCTATTGGGATAATTCAAACGCAGGTTTTGATATTTAGAGTCTTTATCGTTCCAGTCATAGCTTACATCACTAAATGGATCCAACAGGTTTTCCAAATGTTTATCGAATTGGCAGCCATTTTCAAATGATTTGAATATAGTTGACCAATCAGATTGTGTCTGTGCTGAAACCAGCGGGGCCGAGCATAGAATCAGACAAGAAAGTAAGTGGCGTATTTTATTTTTTATTATCGTCATTTTTAGTATTTTTCTTGATGAGGTCGTCTGAAAAGGTAAAGGCCTTGTGGATTTTTCAGACGACCTTTTCTCTTGATTAATGCGCCGCCCATTCAATCGAGTTCAAATCGATACCTTCTTTAAACATTTCCCACAGCGGAGACAGTTCGCGCAGTTTGCCGATTTTGGATTTAATCAGTTCTGCTGCGAATTGGACTTCTTCTTCAGTGGTCATGCGGCCGAAGGTGATGCGCAGGGAAGAGTGCGCCAATTCGTCGTTACGGCCGAGTGCGCGCAGGACGTAGCTTGGTTCGAGACTGGCAGAAGTACAGGCGGAGCCGCTGGATACGGCGAGTTCTTTGACTGCCATAATCAGGCTTTCGCCTTCGACGAAGTTGAAGCTGACGTTCAGGTTGTTTGGAGCGCGGTGTTCGAGGTCACCGTTGATGTAGACTTCTTCGATGCCTTCGATACCTTTGAGGAAGATATCGCGCAGTTTCAGGTAGTGCGCCATGTCTTGCTCGAGTTCTTCTTTGGCGATGCGGAAGGCTTCGCCCATGCCGACGATTTGGTGGGTGGGCAGGGTGCCGCTGCGGAAGCCGCGTTCGTGGCCGCCGCCGTGCATTTGGGCTTCGAGGCGGACGCGTGGTTTACGGCGTACATACAGGGCGCCGATGCCTTTAGGGCCGTATACTTTGTGGCCGGACATAGACAGCAAATCAACTTTGGCGGCTTCAACGTCGACAGGCACTTTGCCGCATGCTTGTGCTGCGTCAACGTGGAAAATGATTTTGCGTTCGCGGCAGATTTCGCCAATGGCAGGAATATCTTGAACTACGCCGATTTCGTTGTTTACCCACATTACGGAAACGAGGATGGTGTCTTCGCGGATAGCGGCTTTCAGCACGTCTAAGTCAACCAAACCGTTTTCTTGTACGTCCAGATAAGTTACTTCATAACCTTGGCGTTCGAGTTCACGCATGGTGTCAAGCACGGCTTTGTGCTCGGTTTTCACGGTAATGAGGTGGTTGCCTTTGGATTTGTAGAAGTGCGCCGCGCCTTTAATGGCGAGGTTGTTGGATTCGGTTGCGCCGCTGGTAAAAACGATTTCTTTAGAGTCGGCGTTAATCAGGGCTGCGATGTCTGCACGTGCTTTTTCTACGGCTTCTTCTGCTTCCCAGCCGAAGCTGTGGCTGTTGGAGGCTGGGTTGCCGAAAATATCGGACAGGTAGGGAATCATTTTTTCGGCAACGCGGCGGTCAACGGGAGTGGTGGCGGCGTAGTCGAGGTATACGGGGGTTTTGACGGTCATGGTTTGCTCTTTCGTTTGGTCATCTGCCTGCGGTCTTTGCCGCAAGTCGGTTTAATGAATGTGTGTAAAAGTAACGACATGACTGCTGTCGCTGCAGTTTTTTTGTTCAATGATGCTTTGCAGCGTAACGCTGCTGAGGTAATCATTGATGGTTTTGTTTAAGTTTTCCCAAAGGTCATGGGTCAGACAGGGGGCACCGTGGTGGCAGTTTGCTTTGCTGCCGCATTGTGTGGCATCCAGTCGGTCTTCGGCTGCGGAGATGATTTGTGCAATATTGATTTGCTCGGCGGGTGCGGCAAGGATATAGCCTCCGCCTGGGCCGCGTAGGCTTTCAACCAATCCGGCACGGCGCAGCTTGCTGAATAATTGTTCGAGGTAGGACAGCGATATGCTTTGTCGTTCGCTGATGGCACTGAGTTTGACAGCGCCGGTTTGCGCGTTCATCGCCAAATCTATCATGGCGGTTACTGCAAATCGCCCTTTGGTAGTCAGTCTCATGGTGTGGTTGCCTGTGTGGGGCGTTTTTATTAGTAGGGGAATTGTCTAATATCTGAGTGTTTCAGTCAAGTATGTGGCGGTTCGGTTTGATTGTTTGTTTAAATGGTGGCATGGGCTGATTTTTAAATCGGAAAATATTTTCCTTATTTTTCTGTAATTTGGACTTAAGGCCGTCTGAAAAAAGGCTATCAACCCTACAAATATCAGGGTTAAAATGTTTTGATTTAATATTGATACTGATATAGATTATCAAAATTATTCTTAAAATTTAGTTGTTTTGATGGAGTAAAATAATGAGGTGTTTGAAATGTTCAGACGGCCTTGACCATCCATCTTTACCTTAACAGAGGCAATCGACAATGAAATGTAATTTAAGCAAAATAACCTGTATCGAAGACTTGCGCCTTGTTGCCAAACGTAAAATGCCGCGTATGTTTTATGACTATATTGACTCAGGCTCTTGGACGGAAACCACTTATCGTGAAAACACTTCGGATTTTAAAGACATCCGTTTCCGCCAAAAGGTATTGGTTAATATGGAGGGGCGCAGTCTCGAAACCAAAATGATTGGGCAGGATGTGAAAATGCCGGTAGCGATTGCGCCAACAGGTTTCACGGGTATGGCGCACGCCGACGGTGAAATTTTGGCGGCGCGTGCGGCGGAAAAATTTGGTATTCCGTTTACGCTGTCGACCATGTCCATTTGTTCGATTGAGGATGTGGCTGAAAACACCAGCGCGCCGTTTTGGTTTCAGCTTTATGTGATGCGCGACCGCGAGTTTATGGAAAACCTGATTAAGCGTGCGAAGGATGCCAAATGTTCGGCTTTGGTATTGACCGCTGATTTGCAGGTCTTGGGTCAACGCCACAAAGACATCAAAAACGGCCTGTCCGCGCCGCCGAAACCAACCATTGCCAATTTAATCAATTTGGCGACCAAACCGGAATGGTGTATGAAAATGCTGAACACGGAACGTCGCACCTTCCGCAATATTGTCGGTCATGCGAAAAACGTGGGCGATTTGTCTTCGCTGTCTTCGTGGACTTCCGAACAATTCGACCCGCGCCTGAGCTGGGATGATGTGGCGCGCATTAAAGATTTGTGGGGCGGCAAGCTGATTATCAAAGGCATTATGGAGCCTGAAGATGCGGAAAAGGCAGCGAAAAGCGGCGCGGACGCATTGGTCGTTTCCAATCATGGTGGCCGTCAGCTTGACGATACCGTGTCCGCCATTAAAGCTTTGCCTGATGTGGTCAGCGCAGTTGGCAGCGATATCGAGGTTTGGATGGACAGTGGTATCCGCAGCGGTCAGGATATTTTGAAGGCTTGGGCTTTGGGTGCGAAAGGTACGATGATTGGTCGGGCGTTTCTGTATGGTTTGGGTGCGTATGGTGAAGAAGGCGTAACCCGTGCGCTGGAAATCCTGTATAAAGAAATGGATATTTCCATGGCATTTACTGGTTATCGCAATATTCAAGATGTGGATTCCAGCATTTTGCGTTCTACGCGTTGGGCTCAAGATGAATTTTAATTTTTAAACATAAGAAAAGGCCGTCTGAAAATCTGTTTTCAGACGGCCTTTTTATAGACGGCTATTTCTCGTTTTTGCGATACCATTCGATGAAGGCATCGGGTTTGACAAAGCCTAATAAGGCTTCGCTATGACTGCCGTCGGCGCGGACAACAAACACGCCCGGAGGACCGAAGAGGCCGTATTCTTTCAGTAAGGCCTGATGGTCGGGAGTGTTGGCAGTTACGTCGATTTGGAAGAAGCGCTGCATATCGACCGCTTCGTGTACCTGCGGTTGGTTGAGCGTGTAGGCGGCCATTTCTTTGCAGGATACGCACCAGTCGGCGTAGAAATCAATCAGCACGGGCTTGCTTGGATCGGCTTTCAAGGCGGCATCCATAGCGGCTTTGAGTTCGCTGACATCGGTAAACATCTTGCCGTGGTCGGTTTCTTGTCCGGCTTCGGATGGCGGAACCAGCGTTAAGAAGTGGTGGAGGGCGGTGGTTTGTTTATTGAGGCTTTGCCAGCCAAACCATGAGCCGCCAATCAGCAGTAAAAAGCCCAATACGGCGGCAACCGTTTTCAGACGGCCTTTTTGTTTGCCGGATTTCGCTAAAAGCATAAGGGCGGGAACAATCATCAGCAAGGTGTAGAGGCTGACTACTGCGAAATAAGGCAGATGCGGTGTAGCAAGGTATACGGCAACAGCCAGCAAGATGAAGCCGAATGCGTATTTGATGCCGTTCATCCAGTCGCCTGCTTTAGGCAGGATATGGCCGCCGAATGTACCGATGATGATGAGCGGCACGCCGGTGCCGAGTGCCAAGACATAAAGCGCAAGACCGCCCAATACGGCATCGCCGGTCTGGCCGATATAGCCCAAAGCAAATGCCAGCGGAGGCGCAACGCAAGGGCCGACAATCAGGGCGGACAAAATACCCATGATGAAGACGGAAATGATTTTGCCGCCGGAGAGTTTGTTGCTTTGGTTTTGGAAATAGGATTGGACGGAGTTGGGCAGTTGGATATTGAAGAGGCCGAACATGGACATAGCCAGTACCACCATCAGCGCGGCGGCGGCAAGTACGACCCAAGGCTGTTGCAGCCATACGGTCAACAGCGCACCGGTCAAACCGGCAATCACGCCGACCAAGGTATAGGTCAATGCCAAGCCTTGTACATATACCATAGACAAGGTAAACGCGCGGCCTTTGCCGGCTTTTTTATCGCCCACGACAATACTGGAAACAATCGGCAGGAGCGGATACATACAGGCGGTAAAGCTTAAGCCTAAACCTGCGACAAAAAACGCCAACAGGTTGGCGTTTAAAGTATCCCAAGAGAGCTTGAAGCGGCTGCTGTCGGGATT
>NZ_JBQCVF010000001.1:28335-50383 GCF_051962515.1 Neisseria sp. P0009.S007
AAACCTGCGACAAAAAACGCCAACAGGTTGGCGTTTAAAGTATCCCAAGAGAGCTTGAAGCGGCTGCTGTCGGGATTGTTTGTACTGGGTTGCGTTGGCATTTGGCCGTCTGAAGAGGCGGACGGTTGTAAAAAGCGGTCTTTGGCAGAAACCGGCTCATCGCTTTGCGGCTGATAAACCCCGTTGCCTTTTACGTCAAACTCGGTGTCCACAGGCGGATAACATACACCGGCTTCGGCACAGCCTTGATAAGTCAGCGTCAGTTTGTATTGCGGTGCGGCTTGTTTGTAAGGCAGGTCAACCTGTGCGGTATGGTGGTAAACCGTTTGTTTTCCGAAGAATTCGTCTTCTTTTTCTTCGCCTTTGCTGAATTTGGGTTCGCCTAGGATTTTGTCAGGATTGGTCGCTGCAACGATTTTGGACTGGTACATATAGTAGCCGTCGGCGATTTTGAACTGCACGCTGATGCCTTGGTCGGTTACATTGACTTGAGGTACAAAGGCTTGCTCTGGAGGCAGTAAATCATTGGCATCTACTGCGAATGCGAAGCTGCTCAAGCCTAAAAATGCAATGAGGAAATAAAGGAATTTTTTCATAGTATCTACGGAGTTGCCGTTGAGGAACCGTCATTATAAATGATGGAAAAAACAATCGGCTTAATTTATGTTAAATATTGCGAGAGAAATCTAATGCTTTTGAATTATATCGAAATAGAGTTGCCCATATATGACCGATAGTCTCATGTTATCGTTCAATCTATGCCAAAGGCCGTCTGAAATGTTCAGACGGCCTTTGTTTTTATTCTGCTCGGCTTTTAAGGATAAGCGATATAAGCGTAAGCGGAATGGTTGTGTATCGATTCGAAGTTTTCGCTTTCGACGACGAATGATTCGATGCGTTTGTCTGCAATTAACACCGTGGCCACATCACGAACCATGTCTTCGACAAACTTCGGATTTTCGTATGCTTTTTCCGTTACATACTTCTCGTCAGGGCGTTTGAGCAAACCGTAGAGCTGGCAGCTTGCCTGTGCTTCGACGTAATCGATGATTTCTTCAATGCCTACATCCGCGTTTGCAATAAGACTGACCGTCACATGCGAACGTTGGTTGTGCGCGCCGTATTGGGAAATTTCTTTGGAACACGGACACAAGGAAGTAACCGGAACCATCACTTTCAGGCTGTGGCTGTATGTACCGTTTTTGATTTCGCCGGTCAGGGTAACATCATAGTCGAGCAGCGATTGGATGCCGGAGACGGGCGCACTTTTCTTGCGGAAAAACGGGAAGGTAACGCTGATTTTGCCGGAATGGGAATCCAACAGGGCAACCATATCGGCGGTCAGCTTGTGCAGCGTATCGAAATCCAAAGCATCGGTTTGTTTTTCCATCAGGGCGACAAAGCGCGACATATGCGTGCCTTTTTGGTCGGCAGGCAGGAAAACCGTCATGGTCAGGCGGGCGACGGTGGATTGTTCGCCTTCTTTGCTTTTGAGGGAGATTGGAAAGCGCAGGTCTTTGATGCCGACCTGATTAATCGGCAGGTTGCGTAAATCGCGGCTGGATTGCACGTCTGCAATGGCGTTCATGCGTGGTATGTCCTTCATGATAGGATTGTTGAGATGCGTGTGGAGGGAGTCGGCTCGTGTCGGCCGATTTGCAAATGCGAGATTATATCACTTGCTTTATCCGCCTGCATTGATTGTTTCTATTTTTCAGATAGTGATAAAATCTTCAATTATTCACATCTATATAGGCAGAGACCCAATGAAATTCGCCACGAAAGCCATCCATTCCAGCTACGATTGCGACGAACACAACCGTGCGCTGATGCCGCCGATTTATCAAAACAGTATGTTCGCGTTGCACGAGATTGGCGAAAATGTGCCTTACCGCTACTCGCGCCTGAGCAACCCGACCCGACAGGTCTTGGAAGATACCGTTGCCGATTTGGAGCACGGTGTGGCCGGCTTTGCGTTTTCCAGCGGTATGGCGGGGATTGATGCCGTATGGCGTACTTTCCTGCGCCCGGGCGATACCATTGTCGCAGTCGCCGATATTTACGGCGGCGCTTATGATTTATTGGTCGATGTTTATCAAAAATGGGGTGTGAACGTTGTTTTTGCCGATTTGGGCAATCCGGATAATCTGGACGAGCTGCTTAAAGCGCACAATGTCAAACTGGTTTGGCTGGAAACGCCGTCCAATCCGCTTTTGCGCTTGGTGGACATCAAAGCGCTTGCCGCGAAAGCCAAAGCAGCCGGTGCGCTGGTCGGCATCGACAACACCTTTGCCACGCCGTATCTGCAACAGCCGTTGGATATGGGCTGTGATTTTGTGTTCCATTCCGCTACCAAATATTTGTGCGGCCATTCGGACGTACTGATGGGCGTAGTCGTTGCCAAAACCAAAGAGCTGGCGCAGCCTTTGCACGACATGATGGTGCATACCGGCGCGATTGCAGGTCCGATGGATTGTTGGCTGGTGTTGCGCGGTATTAAAACACTGGCTCTACGCATGAACGCCCATTGCCAAAACGCACTCGAAATCGCGCGCCGTTTGGAAGCCCATCCTGCCATTGAAAAAGTGTTCTATCCCGGCCTGCCGTCTCACGAACATTACGAACTCGCCCAAGCACAAATGCCCAAAGGCATCGGTGGCGTGGTTACGGTTTACCTCAAAAACGACACGCGTGAAGCGGCCAATAGTGTGATTAAAAACATGAAACTGGTCAAAATGGCTTCTAGCCTTGGCGGAGTGGAAAGTTTGGTCAACCATTGCTATTCCCAATCCCACAGCGGCGTGCCGCATGATGTGAAAATGGAAATGGGCATCAAAGTCGGCCTGCTGCGTTTCTCTGTCGGTATCGAAGATGTGGACGATATTTGGAACGATATTTCCAAAGCATTGGATACGACTTTGTAAATAAGGCTTAAAGGCCGTCTGAAGGTGGATAGTTTTTCAGACGGCCTTTAAATTATGGTGATTAAGATGAATATCCCTGAAAAATTTATTCGTCCATTCCCCTCTCCGGAAGAAGTTTTTTCTGAAGAGATAGAGCGACACGCGAAACATTTTTTACCCATTTGTTCGCTTAATCTTCAATTTATACGTCCTGATAGTGAAGAGTTTTGGATACATTTCGTCCAGCCTGCGGAAATTCATTCGGGTTGCGTAGGTGAGCATACATCGGCATTTCATGACCGCTATAATTTTGAGGACAGTATTTGTTTTGATGTCGATGAGAACGGTAAATATCGATTTAATGGCGATTGGCATTTTTTTATTTTGGAAAACAAGGAAATGCCGTCTGAAATTAAAACCAGAATAATGGAACAGGCGCAAAAGATTGCGGAAAAACAGGGTATGAGTTTTGATCAGGCAGCTTGGTATAAAACGCCGCATATTTATCGGCAGGATACGCAGGAAGAATTAGAAAACGTATATAGAATCAATCATCTTTGTTTTAATGCCATCAAAAATTTGTATCTGAAATATGGAAAATTCCTTCAGGGATATGTACCCATTGAGCTGGACAGTAAATATACTTTGGAAGAATTGGTTGCATTGAAGGAAGCTGCAGATTCACAATGTCAGGATGACGGGTTGGATAGAGATTTGATTGAGGATGCCGGCGGATTATCAGAGGGTATGTTGGAAGAAGGTTTTAACCATATTGATGGAATGTTCCAAGAAGAGTACGGTAATTTAGTGGATACACCCAAACGAGATGATGGAAAAGTTTTTTCTTATGTCGGCTATTTGAGCGGATATAAATTTCAGGAATATGGTTGCGATGAGTTGTACCTATTTTTTGATGCGGATAGTAAAAAAGCCGTTGTCCGTTTGGTGTACAGTTAGACGATAAAGAAGATTTCTAAAAAAGGATGAGTCATGAAAACCCTTATTTCAGCAATGATTGGTGCATTTGTATTGGTTGCTTGTTCTACGCCTGCCGATAAGCCTTTATCAAGTCAGCCACATATTTCTTCTAGCAAATCATCTGAATCAAAGCAAATGAAAATGCCTACTTTAGCCGCTAAATGGCGTGTTGTCGCTTTCAATAAATTCACTGAAAAAGAATTGGCAGATAAAAACGCCTATTTGGATTTCAGCAAAATGCCTAAGGCTTATGGCAATATGGGTTGCAACGGTATGATGTTTCAAGCGAATGTAATCGGAGCGGACAAAATTGATTTTGGCCATATTGCGGTAAGTATGATGCTGTGTGAAGACATGAAGCTGGAAGATGCGTTTTTGCGTAAACAAAGCGTGTGGAACTATCGTTTTGATGGTAACGATTTGATTTTGGAACAAAAAGGCATCAATATCCGTTTGCGCCGTGAATAATCTTAAAGGCCGTCTGAAAATAAATATTTCAGACGGCCTTTTGAATCTTTATAATAAGCCCTATTTGAAACTGATACCGAATATCAAGGAAACCTATTATGGCAGCTTCTCCAGAAGCCAAGTTTACAGAAGAAAAAGTCTTGTGGATCAAACACTATACGCCCAAGCTGATGACTTTTGCCATCAGCCGCCCTGAGTCCTACCGTTTTTCGGCAGGGCAGTTTTCGCGCCTTGGTTTCCGTGACGGCGAGGGCTTTATTTGGCGCGCGTATTCTGTCGTGTCTGCCGAATACGCCGATACGCTTGAGTATTTCGCAGTATTAATCGAAGGCGGCCCGATGTCGGCGCGTTTTGCTGCGATGAAAGAGGGCGATACTATTTTGCTGGATAAAACGGCTACCGGTTTCCTCTTGCCCGAGCGTTTCCCCGACGGCAAAGATTTGGTTATGCTCTGCACGGGTTCAGGCATTGCGCCTTTCCTCTCTATTATTGAGCAGCCTGAAATTTGGCAGCGTTTCGACCGTTTGGTTTTGGCGCATTCCGTCTCTTACGCCGACGAGTTGATTTTCAACCAGCGCCTTGCCGATTTGAAAGAGCATCCGCTGATTGAAGAATATTTCCATAAATTCACTTTTGTTCCGGTCACCACGCGTGAGGAAACGGAAGGCGCATTGAGTGGCAAACGGATTCCCGAATTGCTGAAGAATGGCGGCTTGGAAGAAAAAGTCGGCTTCAAGTTCACCAAGGCCGATACGCGCTTTATGGTCTGTGGCAATCCGGCAATGGTCAAAGACACTTTCCAAGCCTTGATGGATTTGGGCTACGCTATGCACCGCAACCGCATCCCCGGCGAAATCATGATGGAAAATGGGTTCTAAATTCATTCGCAATATACGGCCGTATATAGAAGTGTACAAACCTGCTTATAAACAGTATATTAAGCGGGTTTTTATTTTGCTTGTAATATACGGCGATATACGGAAAACCACTCAAAGCAACATTAATCAGGGGGGATTTTCTGGGGTATATTTTGTGAAGGTTAGGAAAAATGGCGGAATCCAACCGTTTGACGCAGCGGAAAATTGACACGGCCAAGCCGGGGGATAAGGCTTATAAGCTTTACGATGGCGGCGGGCTGTTTTTGTTTGTGCATCCTGCCGGTGGGAAATACTGGCGGCTGAAATATCGGTACGGTGGCCGTGAAAAGGTGTTGTCTATCGGTGTTTATCCGGTCGTGACCCTTAAGGCGGCGCGTGATGCGGCTTTTGAGGCAAAGCGGCAGCTTTATGAGGGGATAGACCCGGGTGCGTTGAAGCGATCTGCAAAACAGGCGGCGCGGGCGGCGGCCGGTGGGCAAAGTATGGTCGATTTGGGCGCGGCATGGTATGAGTCGCGGGTGGGTAAGCTGGCTAAAAATACGTTGGATGGCGACAGGGCGAGCCTTGCGCATATCAATGAATTTTTCCGAAAGAATACGGATATTAATTCCATTACGGCGCTGGATATGTCTGAGTTTGTGGAATGGCTGAATGCCAAGAATATACCAGCGCGGGCAACGCGTGTAATGCAGATTGCTGAAGCGGTGTGGGACTATGCTGTTCGTAAGGGCATAGTTATCAGTGATAGGCGTAATCCTGTCGAAACGGCCAAGGGTTTGCTTATGCCTTATCAATCCAAGCCTGAAGCGCATTTGGCTGAGAGCGAGTTGGCATTGTTTTTTTATTCGCTCTTGAAAGATAAAAGAATTACGGCTTTGGCCAAGTATCTGGTATTGCTTACCGCGCTGATTGCGCCACGGAGTGGGTCGATAGTGTCCAGCCGGTGGGAAAATGTGGATTTGGATCGTAAAGTCTGGCTTATGCCTGGCGAAGATATGAAGATGCGGAATGATTTTTTGATTCCGCTGTCTGATTGGTCGGTGGCATTGCTGTCTGAGCTGCGTGAGGTAACGGGTCGGCATGAATTTGTTTTTCCGGCCATGAGGAATGATAGTGTATCGGGTACTGTCGGCGTAAAGCTTGGGCATCAGGCGATTAAGCGGTGTGGTTATGATGGCCGGCATGCCGGTAAATCGAATGCTACCATGCACGGCTTTAGGCACTTGATGACGAATATTTGCCTAGTGAATGGCAAGGATATTCTGACGATGGATTTGGCGCTTGGGCATGTGAGCAAATCGGCGTTAAAGCGGGCGGGGTTTTCTTCTTTGCCGCATTATCTGACAGCTCAGGAATTCAGATTTAATGAGCGGCGTGAACTGGCGCAATGGTATAGTGATTATTTGCGCCGGTATTATGATCAGGCTGTGGCGCGGCTACATGGGGAAGGGATAACGGATTTCTTCGGTAATTGGAAGATGTTTTATCAGGATTGAAATTATTAAACAGGCCGTCTGAAATTTCAGACGGCCTTTGTGTTGTCATTGGTTTGGTTTTTGTTGCTGTTTTTGATTTCTGTGGTTTATGTCGTTGGTTAGTTTGTTCAGTAGCGGCGCGGTTTGAGCGTGGGCTTGGATTAAGTGACCGTAGTCGGCCAGGCTTAATATTTCGATTGCTTGTTCGACGGCGGATTCGAGTATTTTGATTTCGTCACCAGTGGCTACGAAGCGGCCGATGTTGTTTTTTCGGATTTGTTGGGCTTCGAGTGTGTCGCTGACGTGGTTTACAAAATAATCGCGGGCGATGCTTAGTTTAATGCGGGCGATTTCTTGTACGGTGTCATCGGCTTGGATTTTGGTACTTTGTAGGATGAGGACTAATTCAACCATGAGGTAATTGGTACAGCAGGCAGCCCATAAGTCGGTCTCGTTGGCTGTTCCTGATTTCAGGCAGTCGATGTACTTCAGCAGTGGGCCAATGGCTTTGTCGATTTCGTTGACGGTCAGGCTACGACGGCTGGTTTTCATGATGGCTATCATGTGTGGGGGTATGCCGTCAAAGGTTTTGGGTTGGTACCGTTTTCTCTTTTTCATTCTGCTTCCTTGGTGAGCCATCGGCCCAGTAGCTGAACCGATGGCGGATAATGCGTTCGATGATGATTTGGATGATGATCAGGGCTAATTTAATGATGGTGGGCATAATCGATCGTTTCCTGTACCCAATCTTCTTTTTGCATTGCTAGTCTTTCATAAAAGTAAACCAGAGTGTTTGACCTTTTCTGTTTGTTGTGTGACCGAACAGTGGTTTGTATGGTGTTAATTCTAAAATCGCTTTGTTTGATATTTGGTTTTCATTCCATTTGAAGATCAGTATTCCGCCGTTTTCCAATACTCTGAAGCATTCAGCAAATCCTTGTTTAAGGTCATCTTGCCAGTTTTGGGTAAGCTTGCCGTATTTAAGGGCAAGCCATGATTTTTTCCCGGCGCGGATGAGATGGGGTGGATCAAAAACTATTATCTTGAAGCTGTTGTCGGGGAATGGTAGGTCTCTGAAATCCAGTTTTATGTCAGGGTGAATTTCCAGATGCCGGGAGTAGTTTCGATCTTTAAGAGTGTGTTCTTCATAGCGGAGGTCTCCAAATAGAGTGCGTTGGTCGTTTTTGTCAAACCACATCATGCGGCTACCGCTGCAAGGGTCTAGTATTTTATGTTTCATGGTTCGTAAACCAATCCGCCGCCGATTAATTCGGGATGAGCGTCAAAATCAATACAGCCATAATCGGGATTGCACTCTTGGGGGGCTGTATTTTCGTGGTGGGCAATGGCCGGGGCGCAACCATAACCGAGTGCGGCGGCTAGGATGGCGATTATTAGTGTGTATCGGATTTTCATTTCAGACGGCCTTTCTTAAAAATATCGGGGATTGCGTCCATTAATGATTCTGCAACCATTTCGGCGCGGTCTTGCGTTAATGCTTTAAAAATTCGGTCTTGCTTTGAGCGATTTGGAAATTTGAATTGCCATGTGGAGTTGATCGATTTAACTGTCCCGCTTGCTTCGAAATGTGAATTCGGGATATTAAGCACGAATATCGATTGGTAGTTATTGCGATGCTGTGTTTGAATTTTCAGCATGAGCCGGCCATATTTTGTGCGGTAGATTTTACGTTTCATTTCACATGCTCCCTAAATGGATGGTTTGTACTAATTCTTTGAGTGCGGTTTTGACTGCTTGCTGTGGTTCGCGGTGTCCGCCGGTTTTGACGAGTTTTTCGCCGGATTCGTTGCGGATGATGCAGCTGTAGTAGGTCAGATAGTTGGTTGTGGTGTTAGCGTTTACGTCAATCCGCAATAGGTAGGTTTCTTGGACTTGGGTAGTCATGCGACGGCTCCTTTTGGGTTGTTGGTTTTTGCGGCTTGAGCGGCCAACCATGCGTCAATGTTGGATTCAAGCCATACTGTTACGTTGCAGGCGATTTTGAAGGGTTTGGGGAAAGTGGCGTCATAGCGGGTGTTGTCGGGGTTGCATTTAGCCCAGACAAAGGGAATGCTGACCCCCAGCTTTTCGGCGACTTGTTTGGCGCGTAGGGCGCGGTCGGTATATTTTTCTGAAGTCATGGCGGTTTCCTTTGGTTCTTACTTCGATGTATGAATATTAGCAAATTGCTATTGTAAATAAAATAGCAAAATGTTATTTTTTTATATTTTATTGTTTTAAAAGGTTATTTATTTTTTAGTGGATTATCAATTTGCTATCGTTAGATAAAATAAAGGCCGTCTGAATATTCAGACGGCCTTTTGCGATTATGTCCGGATTATAGATCCAAAAAGTCGAGGGGGAGGACTTTCCAGAATTTGCCATGTACGGTTAATTGGTCGTATTCGTCCGGCAATATATCAAAATTGGATTTTGAGTAGGCGGGGTTGTCGGATGTGACGTGCAATACGCCGCCTTTCCCGCGTGCGAGCCTTTTGATGTAGGTATAGCCTTGGAAGGTGATCAGATATATGCCGCTGTTGGTAAATTCGGCGATGTCGGTTTTTATCAGGGTAATGGATCGGCGCGGAATGGTCGGTTCCATGCTGTCGCCGTCGGGCGGGCATAAGCTAACGTTTTTCAGATTGGATGTGCCAAGCAGTTCTTGTAGGGCGCTATTGGGTAATTCTATTGACCGGAGGAGGTCGGGGAATTCGGGGTTAATGTGTCCGTGGCCGCAAGATGCGGCTACGTCGTATAAATTCAATGTTGTGCTGTCATTTTTTCGAGATGAGAAGCTACCTATCGTTTGACTATCTTTATCTTCAGGCTGATCAAACCAGCCAATCGGTTTGCCTGTTTTTCTTTCGATTTCCCGAGCAGTTTCAGATTTTAATGAGCGAGGTTTGCCCGTCGTACTTGGGGTGCCATTTATCCATTGGCTGATTTGTGCGGGATTTTTCTCGATTTGTCGTGCAAGTGTGGCTTGTGATCCGTATTCGGCAATCAGGATGCGTAGCTTTTCGCGATATGTCTCTTCAATGGTTTTCATGATAATTCCTTTTTTTAAATCATAGCAAAATGCTATAAATTTAAAATACGCAAAATGCTATTGCCTAGTGATTAGCAATTTGCTAATATAGCGCCATTAGGAAAGGAATTTTATGAAGCTTAATGAATATTTCCATTCAGAAAGTATTTCTGCGGCCGCTTTTGCAAGAAAGATTAAAGCCCATGCTCCTGATGTTTTGCGATGGGCAAATGGCCAACGAACGCCACCTGTGATTTGGTGCGTCCGTATTGAGAGCGCTACTGGTGGTGTTGTTACGCGGCGCGATTTACGCCCTGATGATTTTGCTGAAATTTGGCCTGAATTAGTTGAGGTGTGAAATGAATGGAATAGTGATCGCCGCCGTTCGTTGGATTTCAAAATTGCGCGTTGCGTTAATTCTGTCGCTTTGGTGACTGTGTCTTGAAATACCCCTGATTCCGATACGCCATGTCGGGATGTTTTTCCACCTGCCTTTTCCATTAGAGGGGGGGGCAGGCTTTTTTTACGCCTAAATTTTGTATAAGGCCGTCTGAAATGAATAAATTAGACTTTAAATCTGTTGCTGATGCTGCTTTGAATGCGGTGGATAATTTGCTTGCGGAATGGTTGCCCGGTGGCAAGTATAAGGGGCATGAGTTTTTTGCGCTGAATCCGACACGCGCGGACCGTCATTTGGGTTCATTTGCGGTGAATACGCATTCGGGCGCATGGGCTGATTATGCGACTGATGATGCCGGCGGGGATCTGATCAGCCTTTATGCTTATTTGTTTACGCATGGCAATCAGGGCGATGCGCTTCGTGCTGTGGCCGAACGTTTAAATATAGGTGGCTTTGAGCCGGTTGAGCGTGTTCTTTGGGATGGTACTCCGAACTATGGTAAATCTGGTCGGGCGCGGGAAACGTGGACGCCGATTGTGCCGGTGGATGAGGCGAAATTGGGCTTTTTGCGTGGTTCGTCGTCGTTTAAATTCCGCGCTAGGGATAAAAGGGTTGACCGGCAGGCAGTTTATCGTGACGAGCAGGGCCGTCCGTTGATGGTTATCCAGCGTTTTATAGGTACTGACGGGCATAAGGAAGACCTGCCGTTTGCATGGTGCCAGAATGGCAAGGGCGAGCAGGAATGGCGTAATCGTCGTGTGCTTGAGCCTTTGCCGTTGTATGGTTTAGATGATTTGGCACGCCGCCCGAATGCGCCTGTTTTGTTGGTCGAGGGGGAGAAATGTCGGGACGCGGCGGCAAATTGCCATGATTTGGCTGATTATGTTGCGGTGTCTTGGCATGGTGGTGCAAATGGTTGGAAAAAATCCAACTGGCAGCCGCTTGCCGGCCGTAGGGTGGTGTGTTGGCCGGATTGTGATAGTCAGCGCCGAAAACGTTCCAAAAAAGATGTTGAGGAGGGTTTGAGCGAATGGGATATGCCGTATTTGGATTATTTGGAACAGCCGGGTATGGCGGCGATGTTGGGTATTGCGGCGGTATTGGTTGATTTGGGCTGTTCGGTCGAAATCGCGGATATTCCACGTCCTGGCGTTTGGCCAAGTGGTTACGATATTGCTGATGTGTTGGTGGATACTGAGCCGCTTACCAGTGTTCGGGCGGTGATGTCCGCTTTGCGGACGTATCCTTTTGGGGATGATTCCGACCCGGCAATCTTCCCGCGCCCTTCTGATAATATGAGTGGGTGCGATGCACCGCACCCACAAGACCAAGGGGGCGGCGCGGGGGCGGATGTTGATCATTCGTCTGTTGGTAGCCGTGAAGGTTTGGTCATGCAGGAATTGATGGATAATTTTGCTCAAGTTGGCTTGAAGGAGCGTGTTATCTCTTTGAAAACAGGGGAAATTTTTAGTTTTCGTCAGTTGGGCAAGATTTTCGGCAAAGAGGCGGTGCTTGGTTGGTCTTATAAGGCTAAACGGCAAAAGGTTGAGGAATTTGAGGCTGAAATCATCGGTAAGCGGTTGAAGTTGGAGGCGTTGGCCAAGATTGATGATATGTTTGCGGATATGATTAACCGCTATATTTATTTGGATGGGACAACTGATGCTTTTGATATTAAGTTGGATTCGGTTGTGTCATTGGCAGCGGTAAAGGCGGCGTGGCCGGAGCAGTTTGATGATTGGTCGAAATCTCCGGCGCGAATGGTATGCCCGATCTCAAATTATGTTTTTGAGCCTGATTTGCCGTGTGGAGTATCGTTTAATGATGATAATTTAGTCAATTATATCAATATGTTTCGTGGTTTACCTGTGCCTGCGGTTTTTCCGGAGGTTGAGACGGCCAAGGATGTGTCGATTGATGATTTGAAGGTGCGTTTCCCTGGGTGTAAGCATATCATTGGCTTGATTGAAAATTTATGTGCCGGCAATGGTAATAAGGCTGATGCATCTGTTGAGTGGGTTTTGAATTGGTTGGCTTGCCGTTTCCGCTGGCCTGAACGTAAGCCTGCAACGGCTTTGGTCTTCATCTCTGAAACGCAGGGGGTGGGTAAATCGACGTTCGGCGAGCGTGTTGTTAAGGGTTTGTTTGGTGATTATTTGCGCCAACTTGACCAAAACGCGCTGGAATCTCGCTTTAATGCGGTTTTGCTGTTTGCGTTGGTTACAATTTTTGAAGAGATCAGTCCGTCTGATGAGCGAATGAATATCATCGGTAAGCTTAAAAATATGATTACGAGTGATGTGATTATGGTGGAGCGTAAAGGGCGCGATGCTGAAAAACATTCGGATTATAATTCGTATATCATTTTTTCGAATGATGAGCGTTCGATACCGATTGAATCAAATGACCGTCGTTTTATGGTGTCGGGTTGTAGTCGGAAATTCACGGATGATATGTATGCTAATTTGGATACGGAATTGAAAAATGGCGGTATTGAGGAATTTGCTGCGTTTTTATGTGCTTTGCCGTTGATGTACACCAATGATCAGGGGGAGCGTGTACCGTTTAATCCGCATTCTAAGCCGTTGATGACGCCTATTAAACGCCGAATGATTAATCTGAATAAGCCGGGCTGGGAGGCGTTTTTGGATGATTGGTATAATGGTGATATTGATGTGCCTTTTATTACTTGTGCAGCGGCGGATTTGTGGAAGGTTTACAAGAAATGGTGCTACGATACTAAGACTTTTAGTATGACCCAGAAGAATTTTTATTCAAATATGGCCAAGCGCTTACAAGATGTGAGAACTTGGGTTAGAATGAATGGATATGACAAGAAGCGGTTGCGTATCTTTGTGGTGCCACATAATTGGTTGCGCCCAGAAATGCAGCAGCTCTTCCCACAGCCCAACACAGATAATACTGCCCGTGATTCGGAGGATGCTGTCAGTAAGATGGATTATTACGGCAATCAGGTGGCGGAATTTAGCCGCATTTTAGAAAAGTTGTCGTTGTAATTTTGGTTTGTCCATATTTTTGATGGTTTGTCCATATTATGGGGTCTTCTGAAAGCCTTATAAACCGTGGTCTGTCCAGTTTGTCCAGATTGTCCATAGGTCAAAACCTTATACGCGCGTAATGATTTTTTCATTACGCGCTTTTTTGTGTATATATGGTTTTTTATTTTTATTTTTTACTTCCACATACGGACTTACTTAAAAAGTATGGACAAACTGGACAAACCAATAAATATAAGGCTTTTGCTATGGACAACACCATGGACAAGTATGGACAAACCAGATAAAAATTTTGAAAAATGTGGACAATCTAATTTTTGTTGGTTGTTGTTGCTTGGTTTGATATAATTTCATTCATATAAAACAAAGCTCTGCGTTAATTGATGGGGCTACAGGGTAACTGTATGGCGAGATTGATACAGGATTGAATGACAATTAATGGACTGTTGGAATATTGGGCAGATTGGTGTTTAGGCCGGTTTGATTCTTCAGGTCGGTGTTCGAGTAAATTAAATGCGTTGATGGCTTCTGGGGTGTCGTTGCCCGGTAGTTCAAACGCTTTTTCGCAAATCCCATATGGTATTGATGGCGATGCGGTTGCAATGACTGTTGATCGGTATGTGTCTAGGTTGTCGCCGGTGCCCGCGGCGGTGGTGCGGGTTGAGTTTTTAACGGTTGGTAATCAGTTGGAAAAAGCGGCTAATGTATCGCAGCAGTGTGGGGCGGTTGTCAGTCATCAAAACTACCGTGTGACACTGCACCGGACAATCAAGAAACTTGAGGCTAATCCTGAAATTGCATTTTTATTGAGAAAATTGTCTTGACGGGTTGTAACATTTGATGTTTAATTATGACAAACTGTGGTTTACGTGCGTAACGAGACCACAGTTTTTTTATTGTCATTACCCGTATAGGCCGTCTGAACCGCCATTCAGACGGCCGTTTCTTTGGGGTGGATATGATAAAGATTAAAGCGGATGCCCGCGAAACCGTGCGCTGGTTTGATAATGTGCAGAAAAAACAATTGCCGTTTGCGTGTAGTCGAGCTTTAAACGCTGTGGCAAAAGACGTTAAGACCGCCGAACAAACGGAAATGAAGTCGGTCTTTGCTGCACCGAAAGCTTATACCGTGAATTCGGTTTTCGTCCGAAAGTATGCGCGTAAGGCTGATTTAACCGCTGTTGTCGATTTTAAAGACGGTGGCCGTGGGCGCAGTGCTGCTAAATATCTTGCGGCGCAAATCGAAGGCGGAAGCCGTAGGCAGAAAGCGGTGGAATCGTTATTGATTGGCCGTGGGTTAATGCCTGCCGGAATGAAGATTGTTCCGGCTGCGGTCAAGCTGGATCAGTACGGTAACATAACGCTTGGCACGTTCAGGCGCTTGGTTGCCGGCGTGGTGGCGGGTACGCACTTTGCGCTACATCGTCAGCATGGCAAGCTTGAGCCTGGGCTTTATCAGCGTAGTAAGCGTGGCAAGGTTAAGCCCTTGCTGATTTATGTGAGTGGTGCCAGCTATGGTAAGCGATTTAAATACTTTGAAACGGCAGAACGTACAGTTCAGTCCAAGTATCGTCAACACTTCGATAGAGAGTTGGCAAATGCTGTGGCAACCGTCCGTTAGGTACTTCCGCCGTCGCTGAACACGCGGGTGATTCGCGCCGCATTTTTTGTGAAGCGACAGGTGGCGTTAGCTTCCTTACTTGGTTTTGTTCCGATGATTTTTGTGTGTGATGTGAGTTTTATGGGTGGCCTTTGTCCACCCAGTTTTTTTAGTGTGTTTCAGACGGCCTGTCATTTTTGAATGCGTTGATATTGGGTCTGGTGGCAAGCCGTCTGAAGTACATTTTTAGGACTTGGATATGCTGGTTAATAAAAGGCAGTTGTCCGAGATTTTAGGCGTGTCCGAACGGTCGTTGACGGATTGGCAGAAAGAGGGTTTACCCGTTGCCAGCTATGCCGACAATCGAGGACAGGCAAACGAATACGAAAGCAGTGAAGTTATCCGTTGGATGGTTCAGCGTGAAATTGAGCGACTGAACAAAGAGAAGCCGCGCGATAGACTGGACAGGCTTAAAGCTGATGCGATTGAGCTTGATATTAAAGAGAGAACGGGCGAACTTGCCCCGGCCGCGTTGTTTGAGCGCGCTTGGTCGGATCATATACTTGCTGCCCGTACCGAATTTTTAACGATGCCTGATATTTTGGCCACTGAATTGAGCGCGACGGCTGGCGTTGAAATCGACCCAGATGCCATTGCCGCCCATATTTACCGAGTGCTTGATAAGCTGGCGAACTACGGAGCCGATGACGATGCAGACAGCGACAGCAACGATGCAAGTGCAGATGGCTGATACCGTGTTACGCGTGTTGCGGCAGGCATGCCAGAAATGGCGTCCGCCGCGTAAGGTAAAAACGCGTGACTGGGCGAATAAGTTCCGCTACTTGTCGAGTATTGAAGCAGCCCGACCCGGTAAATACGTTTTGGGCGTTACGCCATATCTTGAGTGGGCAAACAGCCCGCTTGACGCTCTTGATGATCCAAATGTACAAGTGATTTGCTGCCAAAAATCCGCGCAAGTCGCATGGACTTCTGGTGTATTGGGTAACTTCTTGGGCAAGACAATCGACACCGACCCTAGCCCAATACTGGTGCTATTCCCGAAAGAGGGTGCGGCCAAGGAGTACATGGATGAGAAGTTCACGCCGATGGTAGAGGCTACACCTGCCCTGCGTGAAAAAGTCGATACCCGTGCCCGCGTGCAAGGGCAAAGGCAGCTATTTAAGAAATTCCCTGGCGGTTTTCTGAAGCTGGTGGGTTCAAACAGCCCTGCCAGCGTGAAATCGTCGCCGGTGCCGATTGTGTGTGTGGAAGAACCTGACGACTGTAACCTAAACCTACGGGGGCAGGGCGACAGTATCAAGTTGGCAAAGGAGCGAACAAAAACCTACCGCCGTCCGAAAATTATTTTAGGAGGCACACCAACCATTGCAGGCGTATCAACCATAGCGGCTGAAATGGAGCTATCCGATAAACGCGTTGGTATGGTGCCATGCCATGAATGTGGCGAAGCGCACGCTTTGAGTTTTGACTACTTAAGCTGTGATGAAGACCCGAACGGCAACCATCCCGTTTTCGGCAAGAAATTGCCTGAAACTGCACACTACACCTGCCCGCATTGTGGCAGTGTGTGGAACGATATGCAGAAAAACCGCAACGTGAAGCGCGGCTGGTGGCAAGCTACCGCCCCATTTCATGGCACCGCTGGTTTTTATCTGAACGAGCTTTACAGTCCGTTTCCCGGCAGTGTCTTTTCCGAATTAATGAAAAAATGGCTCACCGCTCAGTATGAGATGGATAACGGCGATGTCGCGCCAATGATTGCATTTGTCAATTCATCAATCGGCATTCCGTTTGAAATGACGAACGACGGTGTTAAAGAGGATGAGCTGGCTGAGCGTGCCGAAGACTACCCGGAAAATACCGTACCACGTGGTGGCCTGTTGTTGACAATGGGTGTTGACGTACAGCACGACCGATTGGCTATTATTATTCGCGCCTGGGGGCGCGGTGAGGAAAGCTGGTTGGTTTGGTGGGGTGAGATACACGGCAATACCGTTGACCCTAAATCAGACGTTTGGCGCAAGCTGGCGGAAATGATTTTTCAGACAGTCTACCGGCATGAAAGTGGTGCCGGTATGAAGATTGCCGCGGTGTCTATTGATAGTTCAGACGGCAATACGTCTGATGCGGTTTATGGTTTCGTACGCGCCTGCCGCGGTTATAAGAATATCAATGTAATGGCTGTGAAGGGTAGTTCGAACCCGGATAAAGAGATTTTCAGCCGCGCCCGTGCGATTGATCTGAAACACAAAAACACCAAGGCCGACAAATTCGGCGTACAGGTGTATAGCGTTGGGGTGAGCCGTGCGAAAGACCTGCTGATTGATGAGCATGCCCGAATTAATTTAGAAGGTAGCGGCGCCGGTCGTATGCACTTTTATTCAGGCGTCCGCGCCGATTACTGCAGCCAGTTGTTGTCTGAAATCAAAGTGCCGAGCCGGATGAATAAGCACAAAAAAGTGTGGCAGAAAAAAGTAGGAGTGCGAAACGAAGCGCTGGACTGCGAAGTATACGCACTTCATGCCGCCCGTTCGCTGGGTACGCATACCATGTCTGCCGCGCGATGGGCGTTGTATGAATCGGCCTTGTTGCAATCCGAACTGTTTGCAGAACCAAAACCTGAAACTGATCAGGTTGTTGGATCTGAAACCGGCCACGAGAACAGCAGCGGTTATTCGGCCGTGAACCGTCGCAAGCGTGGCGGCAATTTTGCAACTAATTTTTAAAATCGTATCCTGATTGCGTGAATGTCAGGCAACTTCACAGGGATAAGCAGCCTATGTTTCTGTGTCGGAATATGCTGCCGGGGATTTATTCGACTCGTTAGAAAGTTAGGATATGACAGCCGGAAAGACGGCTTTTAAATTCTTGACACGTCGGCGGTGGCTCTGCACGACGGTGAAGGGCCGAGGCCGGAGAGATGTAGCCGGTACAGTCTGTAAACAGCCCGGCGTTGGCGCGTCGTTAGCAAAGGCAACTGCTACTGTTACTCTCAACCGCCGCCCGGCCTGTAAGTTATGCTTACAGGTTAGGGTGGTTTATAACCGCTTAAAACTATGAAAACCGAAATTTTAGACTACATCCGCGCCAATCCCGGCTGCACATCTACCAGTGTTAATAAAGCAGTGCGAGAAGAACGAAGCTGGGCAGATTGGATTAATACGCGCAACGATATAGACAACCTGATTAAAGAAGGGTTGGTCAAATCGAGTGAAGAAAACGGTATCACTTTATTTTATTTAACGGATAAGGCCGTCTGAAATGACTATCCAGCAAATCACCGCCGATCAGCGTGAACAGCAGTTCATAGCAGAATTGGATGATGCCCGTGAAATCTTGCAGGTGCTTAAAAACGCCTATAAGGAACATGCTACCGGCCGTGGCTTGACCAAGCGCTACAAAATTAAAGACCGTGAAATGGAGTTTGTCGATTTGGCAGATTTGCTGAAGCAAATCCGCTATTGGGAAAACGAAATCCGGAAATTTGAAGCTGCTTTAGGTTTTTCAGCCAGGCGTAGCGGACGTATTATTTGCCGATTCTAGGATTACACCATGCCAACAAACAACCCAACCGTGCAAAAGCGCGGTTTTTTTGCGCGTATGTTCGGGCGCAAACAGCCGGAGCAGTCCCAGCAGGGTAATCGCCGCAATTTTGCCGGTGCAGGCCGTTTGGGTGCGTTGCAATCGTGGCAGCCGCAAAACTGGTCGGCTGATGCCTTGGCGCAATCTGATTTAGACCGGTTGCGTGCACGTGCCCGTAGTTTGGCGCGAGATAACGACTATATGCGTAAATTCTTGCAAATGGTCGAAAGCAATATTATCGGGCGCGAAGGCTTTGCATTGCAGATGAGGGTGCCGATGGACAACAGCAACAGCCCCGACAGTATCGCAAACCGTGCGATTGAAGCAGCGTTTTACCGCTGGGCACGGCGTGGTGTGTGCGATGTTACAGGCCTGTTGTCATTTGCTGATTTACAGCGACTTTTAGTGCGTTCGGTAGCGCGTGACGGCGAAGCGCTGGTGCGTCACATCTGGGGATTTGGTAACGATTACGGCTATGCCTTGCAGGTTCTCGATATTGACCGTTTGGATACAGGTTTCAGCCGTGATCGGACGGACAATCTTAACGCGGTACGCATGGGTGTGGAGCTTAATGAATACAGTCGCCCGGTGGCTTATTGGTTGCGCACCAGCCATCCCGGCGAGCGCGGTCAGATTTCATCCAGCCCAAATCTGCGTGAGCGGGTGCCGGCAGATGAGATCAGCCATATTTATCTGCACGACCGACCAGAACAGCGGCGCGGCTTCCCGTGGGTTGCTTCAGCGATTGTCGGGCTGCAAAACTTGGGCGGTTACCAAGAAGCGGCGATTATTGCGGCGCGTATCGGCGCGTCAAAGATGGGTTTTTTCAAGCAAACCGAAGAATCTGACAGCTTTATGCCGCCAATCGATGGGCAAGAAGTGAATAACGGGCATGGCGGTGTTGATTTAATCGATACGGTTGAGCCTGGGACGTTTCATGAGTTGCCCCAAGGGTACGATTTCACTCCTTTTAATCCAGATTATCCCCATGCGAATTATGATGCTTTCGTTAAAGCAAGCTTACGCGGTTTGGCGAGCGGATTAGGGGTTTCGTATCACTCGCTGGCAAACGATTTGGAGGGTGTGAACTTTTCTAGTATCCGTAGCGGTACCCTTGAGGAACGTGACGCATGGATGTCGTTGCAGAACTGGTTTGCCGAAAGCTTTTTGTATGACGTTTTCGACCGTTGGATTGAATCGGCGTTGCTTATGGGGGCGATTAAGTTGCCTAGCGGTAAAGCATTGCCGCCTGCCAAGCTGGATAAGTTTAAAAACTACCAATGGCAAGGTCGCCGCTGGTCGTGGGTTGACCCGTTGAAGGATATTAAAACTCACGAAGCAGCTGTATCGCTGGCGGTTAAATCACGGCGCGATATTTGTGCCGAAATGGGCTTGGATTTTGATGATGTACTGGCTCAAATCGAGCAGGAAAACGTGCTGATGGCCGAAAAAGGCATTATCTCAACTGTAAGCAATTCCGCTGCGGCGGTAGAGGAAACACCAAATGACGAAACACAATAAACCAGATAAAGCAGATATGCAAAACATGAGCCGCTTTGCCGTATTCGAGCGTGAAACGGTGAATACCGAAAATCGTACGGTCGAAGTGGCATTTTCGAGTGAGGAGCCGGTAAAACGCTGGTTCGGCGATGAAGTATTAAGCCACGCGCCCGGCGCGTGTGATTTGAGCCGTTTAAACGATGGCGGCGCGGTGCTGTTTAATCATGCTTGGGATAAGCATATCGGCGTAATTGAACGCGCTTGGATTGATTCCGACAAAAAGGGCCGTGCATTAATCCGATTTGGTAATAGCGCCCGTGCCGCGGAAAAGTGGCAGGACGTGCAAGACGGCATCCTGCGCCATATTAGTGTTGGCTACCGTGTTAATGATATGGCATTAGATAATCCCGATGCTGATTATGATGATTATCGCTACATTATTACCAGCTGGGAGCCATACGAAATCAGTTTTGTAACCGTGCCTGCCGATACTACGGTTGGTGTTGGACGCAGTAACACACCAGAAGTAACACAATTGCCGGTTGAACCGGAAACCCAAAATCCTGAACCTGTTGAAAAAGGAAACCGTAACATGGATAAAACCCAAAATAAGCCGGCAGTTGTACCTGCCGAACCAAACGATACCGCTGAACGCGGCATGCAAGCAGAACGCAGCCGTGTAAGTGAATTGCTGGCGATTGGCCGTGCATATGCGGCGCATGGTGGCATTGAGGCCGCCGAAAAAGTGATTGCAAGCGGCGGTAATGAAGCGAATTTGCGCGCGGTTATCATGGAAAACATGAAGACGCCCACTATCGTAACATCGGACAGCATCGGTATGAACGCTACCGAAAAACGTGAATTTTCGTTGCTGCGAGCAATGGAAGCTGCGGCCACAGGCAAGTGGGAAAAAGCCGGTTTGGAGCGTGAAGTATCCGCTGAGTTGGAAAAACAGCATGGTCGTAGTGCAACCGGCTTCTTTGTGCCTACCGATCTGATGGCACGTGCATACAGCAAAGGCAATGCAGCCAACGGCGGCAACACTATTGCCACTGATTTCCGTGATGACTTGTTTATCGATCTGCTGCGCAACCGTCTTGCTACCGCCCAACTGGGTGCTACCGTATTGGATGGCTTGGTTGGTGATATTACTATCCCGAAACAGCTGACCGGTAATAGCGTAACTTGGGTGGATGAAAACGGCCAAGCCAACGATAGCAATGCCACATTTGGCCAAATT
The DNA here is from genome assembly GCF_051962515.1 of Neisseria sp. P0009.S007. NCBI lineage: Bacteria > Pseudomonadati > Pseudomonadota > Betaproteobacteria > Neisseriales > Neisseriaceae > Neisseria > Neisseria sp. P0009.S007. The sequence continues at coordinate 49,429 of NZ_JBQCVF010000001.1, forward strand.
GGCTTGAAACCTAAAACCGTTACTGCCAATACCGAATTAAGCCGCAAATTCATGCTGCAATCGTCTTTGTCGGCTGAACAATTTGCACGTAATGAATTGCTCCAAGCCATGATGTTGGGTATCGATTTGGCAGCCATCAACGGTAGCGGCACGTCGAATCAACCTACAGGCATTCTGAATACATCCGGTATTGGCGCGGTAGCCATCGGTACCAACGGTGGTTCGTTAACTTGGCAGCATATCGTTGCGTTGGAAACATCCATTGCCGCCGCAAACGCAGATTTGGGCAACTTGGCATACCTGACAAACACCAAGGTGCGCGGTGCGTTGAAAACTACTCTGAAATCCGAAGGCGTGAGTGGTTATATTTGGCAAGACGGCGATACCCCGTTGAATGGCTACCGCTGTGCAGTATCCAATCAAGTGCCGAGCAACCTGACTAAGGGTTCTGCCGCAGGTAAATGCAGCCCCCTGATTTTCGGTAATTGGGCTGACCTGATGATTGCCCATTGGGGTGTTTTGGATGTGATTGTTGATCCGTACACCAAGGGTAAGCAAGGTGCAGTGGTGATTACTGTTCTGCAAGATGTCGATATTGCTGTACGCAATGCCGAATCTTTTGCGGCAGTGAAAGATATTGTGACCGCCTAAGTAGTTTAATCAAGGAGTGCCTGTCTGGAAGGTTGCAGACAGGCATTTGTGTTTAAATCATTGGAGTTTGAAATGGCAAAAGTACAAATTATCCCGCGCCGTTCTTTTTTCTTGGGCGATATGCTGCTGAATGAATCGGAGGTGGCAGTCGTTGAAGAAGCGGATGTAGGTCATCTGATTAAAAGCGGCTGGGTTGATCTGGTAGAAGACGGTGGCGGTGGTGAATCCAAACCGGCGGCCGGCAAGAAGTCTGGTGGTAAAAAAGTACCGTCCAAAGTGAGTGAAACAGACGGCCAGCGCGAAG
>NZ_JBQCVF010000001.1:50483-76000 GCF_051962515.1 Neisseria sp. P0009.S007
GCGAAACAGACGGCCAACGCGAAGGCGAAACAGACGGCCAACGCGAAGGCGAAACAGACGGCCAACGCGAAGGCGAAACAGACGGCCAACGCGAAGGCGAAGGCGCGAATGTTTAAAGAACCGTTCGAGGTGTTTACCAATACCGCAGATTTCGGTGAAACCGTTTTGATTGACGGCGTGCCGGTAGCGGTGGTGTTTGACCGCGAATATCTACCCAATAATGGTTTCGGCGTGGTCATCGGCAATGCCGACCCACAGTTAATTGTTGCCGACAGTAAGCTGCCGCCTAATATCAAAGATGCCACCATCACCGCACGCGGTGTGGCGTATTCTGTGGCTGAAATTGATTATGACGGTTCTGGTATGTCGGTTATTCAGTTGAGAAAACAGCATGACAAGCCAGCTTACTGAAATCCGTTCCGCGGCGGTGGCATTGTTGAAGAAACGTTTTCTGCGTGTCTATGACAACCGTGTGACCGCGCCTGCGCATTCGCAGTTACCGTGTGTGGTGGTTTATATCGATGGGCGGCGTAGCGAAGTATTTAACGTGTCGCCTGTTGAATTAAAGCATACCGTACGCTTGGTAACGATGGTTTGTGTGCAGGCTAATGAACAGGCTGATGCGCTTGCAGAAGAAATGCTGGCTGTGGTTGAGCGGTTGTTTTACGCCAACCCAACCCTACGGCGGTTGGATGTCAACGGCGAGCAGTGCGATATGTTGGCTGATGATTTATTACCCGACAATCTTAATATCGAATATGACGACAGCGGCGAGTATGTTTGCGCATATTATCAGCAAGGTTGGCAGGCTGTGTATCACGAGCAATGCGGCGAGTATGTCGGCGGTGCGGCGGAATATTATCCGCAAGCCGTTATTGTGCAGTCGTTTGCCGATGGCCTGACAGCATCAAACCGCTGGCAGTTGTACGGTACAGATCCCGAAATCGAAGCAGAAGACTTAATCCCGAAAGGCTGAAAATGGCTAATATTATCCAAATCAAGCCGGTGGAAGGTTATGTAGTGACCGACCCGGCAACCATGCAACCGCTGCCCGAAGAAGGCGCATCGGTGGAGTGGTCGAATTACTGGCAGCGCCGCATCAACGAAGGCGCGGTCGAGTTGTTGCAAACAACGGCGAAGAAAGGTGCTAAATAATGGCAATCGCATTTGACCAAATCCCTGGCACTTGGCGTTTACCGGGTGCAAAAACTGAATTTAACAATGAATTGGCCAACCGTGGCGCAACCTTGAAAGCCTTTCGCGGCCTGATTATCGGCCAGATGCTGGCAGGCGGAAAGGCTGAAGCGGGCAAGCTGGTTCGTATTTCGCGTGCAGAACAAGCCGCTGAATTGTTTGGGGCTGGTTCGCAAATCGGTGTGGGTGCGTCCGCATGGTTTAAAAACAACGGCGACTATATCGAAACTTGGGCACTGCCGCTTGCTGATGCGGGTGAGGGTGTGGCCGCTACGGCTAAAATCACTTTTACCGGCACGGCACAGGAATCCGGAGCGATTTACCTGTATATCGGCGGTGTTCGTGTGCCGGTTGCTGTGTTGGTAAATGATACTGCGGACGTACAGGCAACCAAAACTGCCGCCGCTATCAATGCCGCTACTGGCTTGACGGTAAGTGCGGTAGCGGCCGCCGAAGTGGTTACGCTGACAGCGAAAAACAAAGGCGCGGTAGGAAATGATGTGGATTTGCGCATTAATTACTACCCGCTGGACGAGAAAACGCCTGCTGGCATTAAAGTGGCATTTACTCCGTTTGCAGGTGGCACTGGTAATCCGGATTTAACGGCAGCTGTGGCCGCAATGGGCGATTTGCAGTTTGATGCGATTGTTCTGCCGTACACTGATGCTGCTGCGCTGAAGGCAATGGAAGACGAAATGCAAAGCCGCTGGGGTGCGATGCGTGCTATCGACGGTATGTTTTTTGCTGCGTCGGCAAAAGGTTTCAGCGCTTTAACCACGCTGGGCAATAGCCGTAACAGCCCGTTTGCCTGTATCGGCGGCTTGCCGAAAACGCCGTCACAACCGTTTGCCTTGGCGGCTGCTATGGCGGCACAGGCAGCGTTTGCCGCGCAAAATGACCCGGCGCGCCCGTTCCAAACGCTGGAACTGGTCGGCGTCTTGCCACCTGCAGAAAACGACCGCTTAACCGAGCAAGAGCGCAATATTTTACTGTTTAACGGTATTTCTACCTACCGCATCAATGCGGGCGGTAGCGTGCTGATTGAAATGCTGATTAGCACCTACAAAACCGGTAAATACGGCCAAGCTGACGATAGCTACCTGATGATTAACACCGTCTGGACGCTATCTTACCTGCGCTACGACTGGAACGCGTACATTGTGAGCAAGTATCCGCGCCATAAGCTGGCTGATGATGGCAATAAGTTTGGTGCCGGTCAGCCCATCATGACGCCAAAGCAGCACAAGGCAGAAATGGTGAGCCGCGCGAAGTTGTGGATGGAATTGGGTTTGGTGGAAAATATCGACCAGTTCACCGCTGACAGCTTCAGCGAACGCAATTTGGCGAACCCTAACCGCTTAGATAGCTTGTTCGTGCCGGATTTGGTGAATCAAATGATTGTATTTGCCAATAAAGTACAGTTTATCAGTTCATAAACCATAGGCCTGTCTGAAGCATTTTAGACAGGCCTTTAAACAAGGATTAGCAACATGGCAAAACAAAACCGCCGTGCCGGTACCATTTTCTTTAAAGTGGGCGGCCGTCAGCTGGATGCCAAGGGTAATTTTACCTATAACTTAGGCAACCCAAAGCGTGAAGCGATTATTGGTGCAGATGGCGTGCATGGATATAAAGAAACTGTGCAGACTGCCTTTATCGAAGGCGAAATTACCGACAGTGCCGATTTGAAGCTGGCTGATTTAACCAATATCGACAGTGAAACCATCACCTTGGAACTGGGGAACGGGAAAACCGTGGTCTTGTCGCAAGCGTGGTTTGCCGGTGAAGGTACGGGCAACACCGAAGAAGCCAACATCGGTGTGCGTTTTGAATCGCGCCTGCCTGCGCAGGAGATTTAAAGCACAATCAGCCGCCTTTATGGCGGCTGTGTGTTGAAATTATCAATAGAGAGTAGATAAATGGAAGAATGTACTATCAAATTAACAGCGCCGATCATGCACGGTCAAAACGAAATTACTGAATTAACCCTGCGCCCTATCACCGGTAAAGATATGCTGGGTATTAAGTTTGAATTTGATACCGCCGGCAAGATGGTTGTGGATGCTGATGCATCGTTTAAGCTGGGTTACAAGCTCACGGGTATCCCTGCGCCTGTTCTTTCGCAAATGATTGCGCCTGATGTGCTGAATTTGTCGATTGAGTTGCAAAGTTTTTTAGCCAGTGGCCAGTGGACTGGCCGGAGCTAGCGGCAACAATTGGCTACACCTTTAAGGGTAGCGCCGGTAATCCGTTGGATTTGGATTTAGACGGCCTGTTGTGGTGGTATGACAGAGCAGTATGGATTAATGAGCAAATATCTGGTTAAAATAACTGTGTTTATTAACTGGATGAAATCATGAAAAAGAATGCTTTAATTTTTGCCGCTTTATTGTTGTTATCTGCCTGTGGACAACCTGCTGAACCGACTGAAAAATCGGTGGAAGCATCTGCACCGCTTCAGGCTGCTGAATCTAAACAGAAAGTTTTGTTTGATGTCCGTGAAATTGTTTTGAAGCCAAGAAAGCAGGTCGAATTGTTTACTGGTGCGGCTTTGGGTGATTGTGAAAACAATAAAAACGGTCTTTCCTGTCATTATGAAAAAGATGGCAGTATTATTGATGTGGTTTATATTAATGGTGTTGCTGATTGGATAACAATCACGAATCCTAAATTTGAGCAGTTGGATGTGCCGTATCAGTTGGGTATGGATTATGAAAAATCTACTTCTATGACGGATGCGGTCATTGAATATAATGGAAAATTTGGTTTTCAAAGCCTAACCGTATTTAAGTCAGGTGCGGCGGTTGATTATGTTTATATCAAAGCAAAAACGCTTTAAAGTTTAGTTCTTAGGGCCGTCTGAAATTCAGACGGCTTTTTGTTTGGATAAATCATGGCTAATGCAAAGACACAAATTGAAGTCACCGTACTGGACAAAGCCAGTCGTGCGCTGGATAAAATTAAGGGTAAGTTCGCAGGGCTGAATAATGGCAAGGTGGGTGAGGCAATGGCGCATATTACCCGTGCAACTTCTCAGTCCAGTAAGATTCTGGGCGCGTATGCGGCTGCAAGTGGTGTGATTGCCGCTGGTGCGGGTGTATTTGCCAAGGGTGTGATGGATACTGCGTCTGAATTTGAGCGGTACGAAACTATTTTGACCACGCTTGAAGGTAGTGCAGAAAAGGCTAAGAAATCTATGGCTTGGATTTCAGACTTCGCCGCCCGCACACCATATGAAATGAATGAAGTGACCGATTCTTTCGTGAAATTGAAGGCTTATGGTTTAGACCCGTTGAAAGATGGGTTGTTAAATTCTCTTGGTGATACGGCGGCGGCGATGGGTAAGCCGGTGATGCAAGTGGTTGAAGCGATTGCTGATGCTGTAACGGGAGAAAATGAACGTCTAAAAGAGTTTGGTATTAAGGCCAGTAAAATCAAAGGTACTAATTTCACGGAATACAGCTACACCGACAAAAATGGTAAGCAGCAGTTGGCGAAAGTGGAATCTAACAACCGTGCGATGATTCAAGCTACTTTGCAAACCATTTGGAATGAAAAATACGGTGGTGCGATGAATAAGCTTTCCGGTACATGGGAAGGCATGATGTCGAATCTTTCCGATCAGTGGTCTAGATTTAAGCTGTTGATTGCACAAAGTGGGGTGTTTGATTTTCTGAAAGACAAGTTAAGCGGTTTTTTGGATAAAGTGAACAAAATGGCCGATGACGGCAGTCTACAAAAACTTGCTGAAACGATAGGTCAAAAGCTGGTAACCGGTTTTGAGCGTCTATGGGAGGTTGGCGGTAAGATTTACGATAAATTTGTTGCCATTAACGACTTTTTCGGGGGATTTGAAAATACGCTGACCGCGCTTGGCGTAGTGGCTTTACTGCCATTGGTGGCGGCCATTGTGAATATCGGGGTGGCAATCGGGTCGCTGGTGGTTGCTTTGGCACCTTTGGCTACCGCGCTTATTCCTGCTATTGCAGGTTTTGCGCCGTTTATTTTGGCGGGTATCGCCATCGGCTTGTTGGCCGGTTATATTTGGTCGAACTGGGAACCGATCAGCGGCTGGATTATGGAAAAATGGGCAGCTGTAACCGATTTTTTAAGCGGTGTTTGGGAGAGTATCAAATCGCTGTTTGCGGCTGGTTTTGATTTGCTTAAGTCGTATTTTCTCAATTTTACCCCGCTGGGTTTGATGATTCAGGCTATGCAGCCGATTATCGGCTGGGTGGTGTCCAACTGGGAAAGCATCAAGGCGGTGTTTTCCGGTGCGATAAGCGCCATTGGGTCGATTTTGTCGTCATTCAACCCGGTGCAGTTTGTGCAGGCGGCGTTTGCGCGTTTGCAATCTTTTATCGGTGGTATTTTTGACGGAATTAAAGCTAAGGCGGCCAGTATCTTGAATCTTTCTCAGGAGGCAGGTCGGGCTGCTTCATCGTTGCCTGCACCCGGTGCGGTTGTTCGTGGTGGCGGTGGCGCAGGTCGTGTGGATGTGAGCATTAACCACAGTAACGTGCCGCGCGGTACTACCATGAAAACTACCGCCAGCAACCGCGTGAATTTGAGCAGTAAACAAGGTTATGCATTCGGCTGATAGGGTTTAGAAATGTCTTGGAAAAACAAATTGCGCCCCGCGTCTTTTCGCGGGGCTTCGTTTGGGGTGGAATCGCACCAAACGGAGCAAGGCCGTCGAACGCAGGTACACGAGTATCCGGGGCGTGATGATCCTTATGTTGAAGACTTGGGATTAAAGGCGGGTACGTTTTCGGTGCGCGGCTTTTGTATCGGTGCGGATTATATGGCTGCCCGCGATAAGCTGCTGGAAGCATGTAACCAGCCGGGCGCAGGACAGTTGGTGCATCCGTATCTGGGCACGCAGAATGTTGTCTGTACGGCGGTATCGCTGTCTGAAACCGCCGATGAAGGTGGCATGGCGCGGTTTGATTTATCTTTTGTGGTGGCGGGTAAGAATCAGTACCCGGCGCAAACAGAAGATTTAATCGGTAGCTTGCTGGAAAAATCCGATTTTCTGGATTCGGCATTAGGCGATTGGTTCAGTGAAGTGTTCAGTCTGAATGGTGTACCGGATTTTCTAAGTGTACAGGCGATAAATGATCTAACCGCGCGGCTCAATAAGCTGTCCGATTTATCCAGTTTGCTGGATTTGGGTAAACAGTCCGAATTTTTGCAGTCGGTAACAGGGTTGCTTGGGTCAGTTAAAAAGCTGGCAAATGTGCCTGCTGATTTGGCTTTTCAGGTTTTAGGTGCGTTTACCCAGCTTTCCGGTGGTTTTGGCCGCCCGTTGGCCGGTATCCAGGCGCTGAAATTGGCGTTTAAGAAGAAGCCGGATTACAGCGCAAAGCGCATCAATGACACGCATTTGTTGGCAGCGCCATTGCAACAGGGGATTAAAAACCGTGAAGCGGTGGCATCACTATTTGAAATTGCGGCATTAAATGCGGCGGTTGCCACGGCAGTATTGATGCCTGATGACGTGCGTATTGAATTGCCGCAAGTCGGCGGCGATTTTTCAGACGGCAAGCCCGGCAGTAGCAACAGCCGGATTGCGGCGAAAAACGAACGCGAAAGCCTGTTTGAAAGTTTGGATGAAGCCATTATCACCCGCCGCGATTTATTGGCATGGATTGATGCGGTTGCGCCAGATGTCCCTGATGCGGTTTATTCTGCCTTGCAGGATGTACGGCGTGCGGTAGTTCAGGCAGTACCTGATGCACAAAATGAGTTGCCAAGATTGCGTGAAATCACCCCGAAAGCAAGCCTACCTGTGTTGGTGCTGGCTTATTCGGTGCATGGTGATGCCGCGCGATCTGGCGAAATGCTGCGGCACAATGTAGTGGCGCATCCGGGGTTTATGCCGGTTGCTCCGCTGCGGGTATTGAGTGATTAAAAATGTCTGAAATCGTATTGCAGGTAAACGGCGCTAACTATGGCGGCTGGACGGGAGTATCGGTATCGCGCAGCATTGAAACCGTGGCTGGGGCATTTGATTTGACGTGTACCGAGAATGTGGGCGGCGATGCGACGCAATGGCCGTTGCGCCCGAATCAAAAGTGTAAGATTTTGGTAAACGGGCAAACTGTGATTGACGGCTACATCGATAAAGTGAGTATAGACGTTTCGGACAGTGCTCACGGTATCGCGGTTTCCGGCCGCGATAAAACGGGCGATTTGGTCGATTGCGCGGCGGTGCATAGCCCGGCGCAATGGCGAAACATCAAGCTGCTGGATTTGGTGAAGATTCTTGTTGCGCCGTTTGGACTTGAAGTGATTTTGGAAACGGTAGCCGATACGCCGTTGGCGGTGTTTAAGCTGGAGCCTGCTGAAACCGCTTTTGCCGCGATTGAACGGGCGTGTAAGTTGCGTGGGGTGTTGCCGGTACAGGCGCGTGGTGCATTAGTGCTTACCCATGTTGGGACCGAACGCACCGCTACGCCGCTGGTTTATGGTGGAAATATTAAGTCCGCTACAGCTGATTTCGATTTTTCCGACCGCTTTTCTACTTATACCGTATCCGGCCAGCGTGCTGGCAATGATACTGATAACGGCAAGGCGGTGGCTCATGTTAAAGAGCAGGTAGCCGATACAGGTATCACCCGTTACCGCCCTTTTGTGAAGCAGGCAGACGGGCAGGCTACCGCTGCCGTGGCAAGGCGTCAGGCAGAGTGGGAAAAGCAGGTGCGTGAAGCACGTAGCACTACATTGTCTTGTACGGTGGCTGGTTGGACGCAGCAAAATGGCCAAGTTTGGGATATTAACCTGCTTGCGGCGGTTGAGGCTGCGATTTTGGGCGTTACAGGCGATTTACTAATTTCGGCCGTTGAATACAGCTACGATGACAGCGGCGAGATTACTAAAATGGAATTGAAGCGACCTGATGCCTACCTGCCGGACCCGGAGGACGTGAAAAAGGCGGAAGGCAAACCGGAAAAGGCAGTCAAAGCAAAAGCATCGGGTAAGGCAAAGGCCGAAAGTAAAACCAAAACCAAGCCGAAAGGTGGTAAGGCGGCCAAGCGTGGAACAGGAAAAAACAGTGCGGCCGGTGGCTGGGATGGCGGTGGAGCGATGGAGTTGCAGAAAAATGCCGATGGCAGTTATACCGTGGGGAATTGGAAAAAATGATTGAGAAGCTTAAGGCCATGATAGGGCGCTGCATCATTGCGGCGGTTTCAGACGGCCATAAAACCCAGTCAGTGCAAATTGAAGCATTTAGCGGCGATATGCATGACGATGTAGAGCGCTTACAGCAATTTGGCTTTACCGGCGTACCGGTGGTAGGAGCAGAGGGTATTGTGCTGTTTGTGGCGGGAAATCATGATCATCCGGTTTTAATCTGTGCTGAAAATCGCGGTATTCGGGTGAGCGGTTTGAAAGAAGGCGAATCGGCGCAGTATAACAGCAGCGGCCATAAGATCGTGCTTTACCATGACCGCTGCGAAATAAATACGCCGCAATTTGTAGTGAACGCGGAAAGTGAAGCAGTGATTAATGCCCCGCTGATTGAGTTGAACGGTAATGTTATCGGCACGGAATCGGCAGTATTTGCCAAAGAGGTAAAAGATATGGGCGGCGGGTACTCTATGTCTGGTATGCGCAGCACTTATAACGGCCATACTCACCACGAAAATGACGAGCAGTCCGAAACCAATTCGCCTACGCAAACCATGTGAGAAACAAACCATGCTTGGATTAATTCCGTCTGAAATCGGTGGCAGTGATTTGCTGTTGAATGATACCGACTGGTTGCGTTCGGCAGTTTGGATGTCTTTGGGTACCGATGCCCGTGCCAGATCTGATGATGTATTGCCGGATGGCGCAGGGGATAAGCGTGGGTGGTGGGGCGATACCTACCGCCCACAAATTATTGGCAGCCGATTATGGTTATTGAGCCGTGAAAAGCAATTACCTGAAACGCTTGCGCGGGCTGAAGAATATACCCGTGAAGCTTTGCAGTGGCTGATTGATAAAAATATAGCCGAATCAGTAGAGGTGAGCGGCTCATGGGCAGGTGTTGGCCGTCTGAATTTGGCGGTGGCGATAACCAGCCCGGAAGGTCAAATCTACCGATACAGTTATTTATGGAGCGCACAAAATGCCGTTTAGTCGACCAAACCTGAAAGAGATTATTGAGCGCGTCGAAACCGATATAACCAGCCGTACCAGCGAAAACGAATATCCGCAGGCAGGCAGTGTTGCAGGGGTGTTTGCGGCCGCTTTGGGCGGTGCGTCCCATCTGCTGCATGCGCATTTGGATTGGGGTATTAAACAAATGCTGCCGTCCACAGCCACCGGGGAACAGCTTGAAGAGCACGCCCGGATTTGGTTGAAAGTGCCGCGTAAACCGGCAGCTTTTGCCGAAGGTGAAATCACGGTAACGGGTGCGCCTGGCGCGGTATTGCCGGCGGGTACATTGTTTGCCCGTGGTGACGGTATCCGTTTTGTTACAACAGCCGATTTAACTCTGTCTGCATCAAGCGGTGCAGTAACAGTGGCAGCTGAAACGGCTGGAGAAATCGGCAATACAAAAGCCGGTACGGTGTTCACAATGGTATCGCCTGTTTTGGGCATACAGTCTTCCGCGCCTGTTGGGTTATCCGGTATTTCCGGCGGTAGTGATGTTGAGAGCGACGCCGATTTGCGTAGTCGACTGATCCGCCGTATCCAAGGGTCGGCGCAAGGTGGTGCGGATTATGATTACGAAACTTGGGCGCTGGAGGTGCCTGGTATTACCCGCGCCTGGGTGTTGCCGCTGCATAACGGCTTGGGTACGGTTTCGGTTGCGGTTGTGCGTGATAACGATGAAAGTATTATCCCAGATGAACGCGAAATCGCGCGGGTGCAGGAACATATCGAAGAAGTGCGTCCGGTGACGGCGCGGGTAACGGTGATCGCGCCTGTGGAAAAGAAGGTGCAATACCGCATCAATCTTGCGCCGGATACTGCTGAGAATCGGGCAGGGGTGGAAGCAGCGTTAAAGTCATTCCATCTGCGTGAATCGTCTATGGGTGGTACGCTGTATTTGTCACGCATTTCTGAGGCAATCAGTTTGGCGCCAAACGAATTTATGCACGTTATGTCAGAACCTGCTAAAGATGTGACCTGTGCACCAAATGAAATCCTGACGTTTGGAGGGGTGGTATGGCCAAGCTGAATCCATATACAGCCGATCAATACCGGCAGCAGCTGATTGCATTGTTGCCTACCGGAGCGGCATGGCAGTTTGAGCCAGGAACGCGGCTTTGGGAGTTTGTCGATGCGTTGGCGCAGGAGTTGGCCCGCATTGATGCGCGTGTGTCAGATATGGTTGGGGAATCCCATCCACGAAACGCTTATGAAATGCTGAACGAGTGGGAGGCGGTTGCAGGCTTGCCTGATATTTGCACTGGGACTTTGGACAGTATTCCGGAGCGGCAACGGGCATTGGTGGCAAAACTCACATCAACCGGCGGTCAGTCAATACCGTATTACTTAAGCGTAATCGAAAATATGGGCTATTCCGGCGCGACGATTGACGAGCCGGAGCCGATGACCTGCAACGATAACTGTGCAGATTATTTGTGGGATGAGAGCAGTATTTTCTGCTGGATAGTCAATATCCCTGCGGACACTGCCATTGAGCAGATGACCTGTGCGGATGACTGTACCAGTTTTTTAAGTAATTACGGCATTAATGCGCTTGAGTGTGTTTTAAACCGCATTAAGCCAAGCCATACCCACGTTAGTTTTCACTACGAATAATTTACTTTTAATCAATAAAGGCCGTCTGAAATTCAGACGGCCTTTGCTTTTGGAGCATAAGAATGAGACGTATTGATACCAGTACCGCCGCACAGGATTTATTCGGCAAAGGTAAGCACGGATGGCGCAACGGCAACCCGCAAGCCGGTGTTCGTCCCACCCAGTTTAATGCGGAATTTGTAAATGCGTTGCAGGAAGAAATTGCAAATGCCATTGAAAATGCGGGTATTAATCTTAATCCCGAAGATAATCAGCAGCTTTTTAAGGCAATTAGTTCTTTGGCCGGTGGCTCAGGGAAAATCGAAAGTGTAGACGCTTTGCGCCAGTTGAAAGGTGAGTATCCTGCGGTATTGTTAAATGCTTATTACACCGGTGGAACTACGGGCGGCGGTGTATTTGTGGCAGATGCTCAAGATAAAACCACTGCTGATAATGGCGGCACGGTTATTGTTGATACGTCTGGTATGCGCTGGAAACGGGTATTTAAAGAGTTAAGCCTTTATGATTTTGGCTATGATAAGTCAAAAAATAATGCCGCATCTATTTTGAATGCGGTGGAAAATGCGGCGATTGGTGTAGTGGTAGATTGCTTAGGATTATCTATCGATACTGGCAATCAGTATCCGAAAAATAATAAGTACGCAAACGGTCAATTTGTCATCAATGGCAAAGCGGTTGATGTTCAGTATCAAATCATTCGTAGCGGCCTTGGCCGTTTTATTTCCGGTAGTGGTGCGGCATCCAATCTTAAGTCAAATGAGTGGACGGGTGCTGGATTGGTGGTTATCGGTGAACAGGCAATGGGACGGGTGGAGCGCTGTGTTTCTGCTATTGCTATTGGCGATCGTTCGCAGGGGTTTTCACGTGTTAGCCGCGATAATATTTCAATCGGGGCAGATAGTTTGATTAATGTTCAGGCTGACACGGAGTGGTATGACCAGTCCAAAATGGCAGGAACTCGCAACATCGGTATCGGCGGTAATGCAGGGCGTGGTATTACAAGCGGTTATTCAAATATTGCGATCGGCCGTAACTCTGGCCAAGGTTTGGGTACTGGCTTTTCTAATATTGCTTTAGGTTCGGCGGCGTTGGCCGGTGTCGGACCAATTGGGCTGAGCGGCGATATTGAAGTTTTTTGGCCGTCGCCAACATCTCGTACCGTGGCTGTCGGCGAATCCGTATTGCAGATGTATCAAGGGCGCGATGCGCAAACGGCAATTGGTGGTGGCGCGGCAAAAAATACAAAGGTCGCCGAAAAAGTAACTGCGTTGGGGGCAAATGCCCTTGAAAACTTGGAACGTAATCTTGCGCCAAACGGTGGTGATGTGCTGTGGAGCGGAACGGAGACGGGTAGTTATATTCAAAGCGGCCATGATGTTACGTTGAACTTTGGCAATATTCGAGGCGCTCAAGTCGGTTACTGGGTAGGCATCCGTCTGACTTCAGGCGATGCGGCCACCGTGCAGGGTGATGTTGTACCAGTAGAAGTAACAGCAGCGGCAGGCAACAGTCTCACCATCCGCAGCCCGAAAGAGCTTAACGCATCGGGTAACGCAGAACTTAAATATGTTTATTCGACATCATCGGCGGCCGCGAAAAACGAAGAATTGACAGTAATCGGTACCAATGCACTTAAGAATGCGGTAAGCGGCGCATATACAACAGTAATTGGTGCGGATGCAATGCTGTCCAGTGATAACCCGCAGAAGACGGTGGCAGTTGGTGCTTCAGCGCTGCGGAGTGGAACACATGTATCTAGCGTCGCTGTTGGGTATTGGTGTGCGCCCACAATTAGCAGTGAGCAAAGTGTATTTATTGGTGATTCATGTGGGTACCGAAACGTACAAGGTGATGTATTAAGCGGAAAAATTACCAATTCCATTGCCATTGGTTATGGTGCGCGTTTGGGTGGAAGTAATGAAATTCAGCTTGGGATGTATGGCCAGACGCTTTATGCACCCTCAGCCGTGAATATTCGGTCAGATGCCCGTGATAAGGCTGATATTGAGCCATTGGATTTTGGTTTGGATTTTGTTCGTAAACTCAAGCCTGTTACAGGGGTTTGGGATCGTCGAGATGCTTATACTGACGAGTTGTTCACAAACCTTCCGCCTCATGAGCGTTCGGAAAAACTTCGTGAGTGGTGGGCAAATCCGTCAAAGGATGGACGTCATAAAGAAAGTCTCCGTCAGCATTGGTTTATTGCTCAAGATGTTGTAGCGCTTGAAGAAGAATATGGCAAATTGCCAATGATTAACTTTAGACAGGATACCTACACAATTGAGTATGAGATGTTTGTCCCAGTATTGGTTAAGGCGTTGCAAGAAATGGCTGATGAACTGGAGAGCATGAAAAAACAAATGCAGGAGTTAAAGAAATGACACGTTGTGTAATTGATTCGGATGGATTGTTTATCGAAGAACAGTATTTTGATGACTGTCGCCAAAGTATTGAAGCTGAAGTTCCTGTGCTTGAACAACATCAGGCAGCGAAGTGGGTTGGGGAAGGTTGGGAAATTGTCCCTGATTATCGCGGGTGTATGGTTGTCATTGGTGGTGATGTGCAGGTTTGGAATGAGTTGGGCAACCTTCCTGTCGATGCTGTTTTGATTTGTGCTGATTAGTTTAAGTACACCATGCAGTTGTATGGTGTACTTAAAGCTATCGGTCGATTCAGTGGAGTTTTTATGGCTGATTTAATTCATATCAGGGCGGATATTCCAACAGTAAACATTGAAATGCCAGTCGGAAACGCCCGGCGTTTTGAAGTAACGGTAACGGTGGATGGGCAACCTTTCGATTTATCTGCCGCAGAACTGAAGATGATGGTTGCTCCTAGCGTTGGTTTGGCATTTGAGACTACAGGAAATATTCAGGTAGTCGGCAACGTCCTAACGCTGGATTTCCCGCCTGATTTTTCCCGAGACGCAAAGTGGCGCCGCGCAAAGTATGACATTTTGAATGTATCAACGCGCCACACGTTGATACGTGGCGAAATCTGTTTGCTGGAGGTTGTAACGCGATGACTATATATATGTTTACCCTGTCAGACAAAACGCCGGCGGCCGAAATTGACGTTAAGGAAACGGTAATTGCTCAAGGCGCTGGGCAAGATTTGTACGACCGCGCCAAAAAAGAACTTGGCTACTCTGGCACTTTTGAAGAATTTCTCGCTTCGTTCAAAGGCGACACTGGCGAACGAGGGATTCAAGGCGAAAGAGGAACGGACGGCTTGCCAGGCGCAAAAGGCGACAAGGGCGACACTGGAGCGGATGGCTTGCCCGGTGCGAAAGGAGACACTGGCGATAAAGGCGCTGATGGTCTGCCTGGGGCAAAAGGCGAACGAGGCGCAGACGGTGCAGTTGGCGCAAAGGGCGAGAAAGGCGATACAGGCGAGCGTGGCCCACAAGGACAACGTGGGGAAACGGGTCAGCAAGGTTTGCAAGGTATCCAAGGACCTATTGGCCTTACTGGACCTAAAGGTGATACTGGACCTAAAGGTGATACTGGACCTAAAGGTGATACTGGACCTAAAGGGGCGGACGGACAAAAGGGCGAGCGAGGGGAGCAAGGCCCAATCGGACCTACTGGACCTCAAGGACCTATTGGGTTAACTGGTCCAAAAGGAGCAGATGGCCGCGATGGCGTGGGTATCCCGCAAACACTGGCCTTATCCGGAAACACACTTACACTATCAGGCGGCGGAGGAAGTGTAACGCTACCAAGCCAAGCAGCCACAAACGCACCTACTGGACAAGCCAATGAGTATGAAATCCACGGCACTGGTATGCCTAACGGAAAGGTTACTGCACCAGTTGGAACGACCTATGTGGATACAGCGGCAACTAATGGCGCGTTGAAGTGGATAAAACGCACTGGAACGGACAACCAAGGCTGGGAGGTTTTGACTGGGGATACTGGCTGGAGAACGCTGACTATTGCTTCAAAACTGGGCGCGTCATATCTAAAAGTACGCAGAAAAAACGATACTGTTATGTATCAATTTGGTGGTTTAAGCTGGGGTTGGTTCGGTATCGTGCGACGTGGTGGCCCAGGGTATTCTGTCCAGCCGTCGGACAGGGAGCGGAACGTTTTTATTTTGGGTTTACGCGGAATACCGGAAGGATTTAGGTCAGAATTTAGCCTGATTGGTGGAATCTACAATGACAAGGGCATTCCATATGGAACATGGTATTTAGGTGGGCCTGGAGATGCTCACATGCTACGTTTCCAGTTTACTGACCCAGTCCCTACTGACCGAGATATTGGGGACATTCGGGTAAGTTCCATCATGTACCTTACCAGTGAGCCGTGGCCGACCACATTGCCATAATTTTTAAAGGAGAATAAAAACGGCTTCACTTGTCGCTCAAACTACTTCAGCGCCGGGATTCAAACTATTCATTATGCTGTCACCGGCAAACTTGCGTAACAGGCCATCTTTCAGATGGCCTTTTTTCTTGGAGGCAAAAAATGAGTAACTCACTCAAATGGGTTAAATATATTCTTGAATGGCGTTTTCTTCCTGTACGGTTTCAGCAGTGGTTGTTTGGTACGGGCACGCGTGCGGTTGAATTTGTCAGTGGTTGTTCGATGATTGGGTATGCGTTGGTCTTCGCATTTTCGCCGAACGACATCTATAGTTGGCCAATATATTATAAATTCAAGGATATTTCAGAGTTTACGCTGATATTGGTATTCGGCGGTGTCGGAGTGCTGCAACTGGTGGCGATGTACTGGCAGACATTCAAGGGGGAGGTGCTGTCGGGTTATATGCTTTTGGTATCAGCATTTATCTGGTATTTAACGGCGTATGCGTTTTGGGCGGCCTATCCGCCGGCGCATACAGGCATGGTTATTCCGCCTGTCTTGGCGTTCCTTTGCTTACTTGCTGGAAATAACTCACTTAAATTCTTGTTTTCGGAGGTTAAATTCAAACGGAAACAAAAGGGGGAATAATGCACGATTTTTTTCAAATCGGCTATCTGTTCGCGATAGGGGGCGGCGTCATTGGTAGCGTGTGGTCAAGCATGAAAGACCATGACGCACCAGTATCAAGCCTGTTTGAAGCTTTGATTTCGGCGGTTGCGGCGGCGGCAGTAGCGGAACGGTTTTTAATGCTAAACCAAGTATGGACTTGTGCGATTGCCGGCGCGTTTGTCGGTATTTTAACAGGTCATGCGATGGATACCGTGCAGGCCATTGCCCCGGGATTGATGAAAAGATGGCTTAGAAAAACGGCTTCCAAATTTATCGATAGTAAAGACTAGCAAAGGCCGTCTGAATATTCAGACGGCCTTTTTATTTCAAAAGGTAGAATATGACACAAGTAACACAAAATTTTAGTTTGCGTGAATTAACGCGTAGCGAAACCGCCCGCCGTATGGGTGTTGAAAACATTCCGACTGAAAAGGAAATGCAGAATATCCGCAAGACAGCTGAGCAGTTGGAAAAAATTCGTGAATACGTTGGCCGTGGCATCATTGTTACAAGCTGTTTTCGCAGCGAGCGTGTGAATAAGTTGGTTGGTGGTAGCCCAACATCGGCACATCGTTTCGGTTCGGCAGCTGATTGTGACGCTATCGGCATGACTTCTTTTGCTTTTGCGAAAAAGCTGATTGAAATGCGCGATGTTGGAAAGCTGGCATTTGACCAGTTGATCTTGGAATTCCCGGAGCGTGGGGATGGTGCATGGGTGCACATCGGTTTCCGACACAATGGCACCCAACGTAATCAGGTTATGACTGCCGTTAAACGCAGTGGGAAAACCGTTTATTTACAGGGATTAGTGCCATGATTCCGTGGATGCTTAAAAACAGAATCATCACGGCCCTAATTGTGTTGGTGGTGGTTTTAGTGTGTTGGCTTGGCTTTGTTTATGGTGTCGCCATTCCTGATGCTGAAAAGCGCGGTGCGGCAGTCGCTACGTCAAAAATCAGCCAAGATTTTGCTGTTGCCCAAGGCCGGCGTGTTGCTGAAACATTGGAAAAAGAACGGGCGCGCACCGCTGAATTTGCTGCGATGCAAGCCAAAATAGAAAAGGAGAGAATCCATGCGAAAACTGTTATTAATAGCCTTCGCAGCGAGCTTGACCGCGTGCAGCAGTACGCCCGAAATCAAGGTGGCCGCCGAAACCTGCCCACAACCGATAGCACCGCCGGCGCATCTGATGAATCAGTTGCCAAAGGCTGGGCATTATTCGGAAAATGCACGGCTGAATATGCTGGAATGGCAGAAGTAGCAGACCAGCAAAGAAATGATTTGGCTGAATGGCAGGCTTATGGCCGTATTGTTTCTGGTGAATGAAAAAGCCCCCTTGCGGGGGCTTGCTCTATAAAAAAAAGCGTACTGTATGGAAAGAGTAGGTTAAGAGAAGCTGATATTCAGATTTTTGCCAAGCTTTTCAGCGGCTTTTTCCAAAAAATCAAGTTTTGTATTGTGACGCAAATTCAGTAAGCGGTCAATTTGCGGCATGTGCACGTCTAATCTTCTTGCCATTTCGGCTTTCTTTACATTTTGTTGTACCATTTCATTAAGTAGCAGGATTTTAGCTGTTTCTAATGCCGGTAAAACGACAACATGCTCACCATCATTTTCTGAAGGCAGTGGGACTGCTTTCCTGTCTTCAAAGTATCCTTCTAATGCGCAAATCAGGCCGTCAATCGCTTCGATTTTTGCTGTATCTTCGTCTTCTCCGACTGCGACAGCTTCCGGAATATCTGGGAATGTTACTAATAAAGTACCATTATCGTCTGGCGTTAGAATATAGGGGTAAGCTAACATATAAACCTTTCATAGTAATCCAGTATAGTTATTAGGTAGCAAGCTCCTCCGAGCTTGCTCCTTTTTATTTCTTATTTATTTAAGATCTAAGTCTTTTTTGATTTTTTGAACCAATCCCGTACCAATTTCTTTACTACCGTGGTTTGGGAAAACTGATGTTTTATTACCAAGTTTTATTAATTGATGGCTTCCGCGTTTTAGCGTGGTAAACTCTACACCTTGAGAGAGCAGCCATTTCCTGAATTCGCTGTATTTCATCATTCACCTCCTTTCCATACAGTAAGGTCATAATACAACAAAAATGTTGTGATTGCAATACTAAATACAACATTTTTGTTGTATTTAGTATTGCTCAAGATGATTTTAATTTGTGGGTATATATGGGGGTATATAAATTAGTAAAAAATAAAAATGTATTTATATACATATATTTATTATTGAAAGGATAATTATGATGGAAAATGGTTTTTAACAGATAAATGGTCAAAGGCCGTCTGAAAGTTTCAGACGGCCTTCAATATTAAATATAAACAGAAAATCAGAGAAAATATGAATATCAAACAATTTATCCAAGCCCTGCCCAAAGCCGAGTTGCACGTTCATATCGAAGGGACGTTTGAGCCGGGGCTGATGTTTGAAATCGCCAAGCGCAACCATATAGCAATTCCTTATGAAAATGTCGATGCGGTACGGCAGGCTTATGATTTTCACAATCTGCAGTCGTTTTTGGATATTTATTATGCCGGTGCCGGCGTATTGTTGCACGAGGCGGATTTTTACGATTTGACCCGCGCGTATCTTGAGCGTTGCCGTGAAGACAATGTCGTGCATACGGAAATATTTTTCGATCCGCAAACCCATATTGCGCGGGGTGTGGCGTTTGAAACCGTGATTAACGGCATTGTCCGCGCCTGTCATGAAGCCGGACAGCAATGGGGAATAAGCACGCGTTTGATTATGTGTTTCCTGCGTCATTTGTCGGAAGAAAGCGCATTTGAAACCTTAAATCAGGCTTTGCCTTATAAGGAACACATCATTGGCGTAGGCTTGGATTCGAGCGAGCAGGGGCATCCGCCGTCCAAGTTCGAGCGCGTGTTTGCGCAGGCGCGGGCGGAGGGTTTGTTGACGGTGGCACATGCCGGAGAAGAAGGCCCGCCGGAATATGTTTATGAGGCTTTGGACTTGCTGCATATCCGCCGTATCGATCATGGCGTACGGGCGGAAGAAGATGAGGCCTTGATGGCGCGTTTGATTAAAGAACAAATGCCGTTGACCGTTTGCCCGTTGAGCAATTTGAAATTAAAAGTGTTCCCTGAAATGGCGAAACACAATTTGCGCCGTATGTTGCAACGCGGCGTCTTGGTAACCGTCAATTCCGATGATCCGGCATATTTCGGCGGCTATATGAACCGCAATTTTGAAGCGCTTGCCGAGGCTTTGGATTTGAGTGCGGAAGAAATCAAAACCTTGTGCGCCAATTCGTTCCGCGCTTCGTTTTTGAGCGAGGCGGAAAAGGAAGAATGGATACGGAAGATTGAAGGTTTTGATGCTGAATAACGATAAAAGGCCGTCTGAAAAAGTTTTAGACGGCCTTTTATGTCGGCGACGGGCTTATTCGCCTACGGTTTTTTGTATCAGTTTTTCGGCGTTTGCCAAAGTGTTTGCCACTTCGTCAAAACCGATGCGGCTGCCGGCGATGAGGGCGCGCGTATCGGTATAGGCGGCGCGTACTTTGCCGTCCGTTTCGGTAACGAGGACGCGCAGGGGCAGTTGCAGGGCGAAGGCGGGGTCTTTGACCATCAGCGGCGTGCCGGCTTTGGGCGTGCCGAAGACGATGACTTTTGCCGGCTGCATCGTTAAGCCGTTTCGGCGGGCGGCTTCCTGATGGTCAATGACGGCAAAAATGTCCATTCCTTTGCTTTTTATGGCGGTTTCAAGGCGGCTGACGGTTTCGTCAAAGCTGTATTTTGAGGTGAGGGTATGCGTGGTCATAGCGGTTTCGTTTTGGGTGGACGGTTCGCCGGTAGGATGTGCCGAAGCGGTTGAAATGCAGAGTGCGGATGCGGCAATCAGGGGGAGTATGTGTTTCATCGTATTTCCTTATTGGTTTGTTTATCAGGCTTCGGACGGGGCGGCACGCGCCGCGCCTGATGTTGCGCCGCGTGCCGGAGTGCCGTATGCCGTCTGAAAGCCTGTCCTTTCAGACGGCATTATGATGGCGGTTAATAGTCGACTTTGATTTTGGGTGTTTCCTGCGCGGCTTTGTATTCTTCTTCCAATTCAAAGCGCAGCGGATACAAATTCAATTTTTCCATTAGCAGGCGGTCGCCGTCTTCGTCCGGATTGCCCGTAGTCAGCAGCTTGTCGCCGTAGAAAATCGAGTTTGCGCCAGCCATGAAACACATGGCCTGCATGGATTCCGGCATATTGCTGCGGCCTGCGGACAGGCGGACGTAGCTCTCGGGCATGGTAATGCGCGCCACAGCGATGGTGCGGACAAATTCTGTCCAGTCCAAATCTTCGGCATCGGCCAGCGGCGTGCCTTCCACTTTGACCAACTGGTTGATCGGCACGCTTTCGGGTTGCGGGTCGAGGTTGGCAAGGCTGGCAATCAGGCCTGCGCGTTCGGCGCGGGTTTCGTTCATGCCGACGATGCCGCCGCAGCAGACTTTCAAACCGGCATTGCGGACTTTGCCCAAAGTATCCATGCGGTCTTCGTGTTTGCGGGTGTGGATGATGTCGTTGTAGCGTTCAGGGTCGGTGTCGAGGTTGTGGTTGTAGTAGTCCAGACCGGCTTTTTTGAAGTCTTCAGCCATGCCGTCTTCGAGCATGCCGAAGGTGCCGCACACTTCCATGCCCAAGCCTTTCACCGCGCTGATGATTTCGGAAACGACAGCCACGTCTTTGGGTTTGGGGCCGCGCCATGCCGCGCCCATGCAGAAACGGCTGGCGCCGCGAGATTGGGCAATTTTGGCTTTTTCGACGATTTCGTCCACATCCATCATTTGCTCTTTGCCCAGATTGGTGTTGTGGTGTGCCGATTGCGGGCAGTAGGCGCAGTCTTCGGGGCAGCCGCCGGTTTTGATGGAGAGCAGGGTGGAAAGCTGGATTTCGCGCGGGTTGAAGTTTTGGCGGTGGATTTCGGCGGCTTGGAAAACGAGGTCGAGGAAAGGCAGTCCGAATAAAGCCTCGACATCGCATTTTTTCCAATAACGCGCAGTCGGATGCGGCTTGCGCTCGGTTTGACGGCGCAAGGCTACGGGAGATACGGTCATAGTGTGTTCTTTCGTGTTTACAGCGACGCAGTGTCGCTGACGGCTTGACTGCCGGCGCAATGACGGCAGCAGCAGGTTTGAAATCAATATAAAAGGCCGTCTGAAACGGCGCAGCAAGTGTAACGCTTTTGATAATGTAGAGCAAATGTTTCAGACGGCCTGAAATATGGTTTGCCCGGGTTTGCTATAATCGCATTTTTAATTTTTCCGTTTTCTTATGAACGCGCCCAAAGCCTTCGCCGTACTCGGCCCGACCGCCGGCGGTAAAACCGCACTGGCCTTAAATATTGCCCGATCGTTGCCGGTAGAAATCATCAGTTTGGATTCCGCGCTGGTGTATTGCGGCATGGACATCGGTACGGCCAAGCCGACTGCCGAAGAGCTTGTTGCCGTACCGCATCATTTGATTGATATTATCTCGCCGCTGGAAAGTTACAGCGCGGCGGATTTTGTCGGCGACTGCGTGCGCTTGGTGAACGAAATACATGCGCGCGGTCGCTATCCGCTGATTGTCGGCGGCACGATGATGTATTTCCATGCGCTGACGGAAGGTTTGAACGATTTGCCCGGCGCGGATGCGGCGGTGCGCGCACAGCTTCAGGCGGAAAAAAAAGAACACGGTTTGGCAGGCCTGTATCGCCGTTTGCAGGAAGTTGACCCGATAACGGCAGGCCGTCTGAAAGCCAATGACAGCCAGCGTATTGAGCGCGCTTTGGAAGTCTATCTTCTGACCGGCAGGCCTTTGAGCGAACATTTCACAGAGCAGAAGCAGGCTGCGTCTTTATTGGATTTATGCACGGTTGCCCTTATCCCCGAAGACCGCCATTTGTTACACCAGCAAATCGAAAAACGCTTTTTAAGTATGCTGGAGCACGGTTTCCTAGATGAAATACACGCCTTACGCCGCGATTATCCGCAACTGCATGCCGATATGCCGTCTATGCGCTGCGTGGGCTACCGTCAGGCTTGGGATTATCTCGAAGGCGAAACCGATTATGACACCTTTGTCGAAAAAGGCATTATCGCCACGCGCCAGCTTGCCAAACGCCAGTTGACCTGGTTGCGGAAAATTCCTTTGGCGCACACGTTAGATCCTTACGCAGACAGCGATTATGTTCAAACGGCCTTAGCCTTGGCGCGTCAGCATTTTCAGGAATAATCCATGCTGACTACGCCACCACTTGCCCCTAAAGCATTGACCGCGCTAAAAGAATTGGGTATTTGTACGCTGGAAGATTTACAGGAAATCGGCGCAGTCCACGCATTTCTATTGCTGAAAGCGTCGGGTTTGACCGTAACCAAAAGCACCTTATGGCAACTGGCTGCGTTGGTTTCAGGTGTGGATGCCCGGCGTATTTCCGAGGAGAGAAAGACGGAGCTGTGCGAGGATTTGAAAAAACATCCGCCTGTTGCCGTTTTCCCTTCGCAAAGCGATATGGAAACCTTTATGCGGTTGGCGATAGAACAGGCCAAACAATCGGCGGTATTGGGCGAAGTGCCGGTTGGCGCGGTCATCGTATATCAAGGCGAGGCAATCGCAGCGACACACAATACCTGCATTGGCGACCACAATGTCAGCCATCATGCCGAAATCAACGCGCTTGCCGCCGCAGGTAAGACCTTGCAAAACTACCGTTTGGAAGACTGCGACGTGTACATTACCTTAGAGCCTTGCTCCATGTGCGCATCTGCCTTGATACAGGCGCGGGTCGGGCGTGTGATTTATGGTGCGGCTGAAGCTAAAACCGGTGCGGCAGGCAGCGTGGTCGATTTGTTTGCCGACAAACGTCTGAACAAGCATACCGCAATTTTGGGCGGCATATTGGCAGAAGAATGCCAAAGCGTATTGCAGGATTTCTTTGCGGCCAAACGTAAGGCCGTCTGAATTTCAGACGGCCTGTCAGCAAAAACACTTTATTTTAAATTTTCGGATTTCCCCATGTCAGTCAATCATTACGAAAACTTCCCAGTCGGCTCTATTGTGCTGCCGCGCCGTTTGCGCAAGCCGGTTCACGCCGTTTACGCTTTTGCGCGGACGGCGGACGATATTGCCGACGAAGGCAATGCCGAAGCAGTCGAACGCCTGCGCCAACTGGACGAACTGAAGGCAGAGTTAGACCGCATTACACAAGGTGGGAAATCGCAAACAGCTTTGATGCAGCGTTTGTACAACGAAGCGATTGAGCCGTTTCAATTACCGTTGCAGCTGTTTTACGATTTGTTGGCGGCGTTCAGTCAGGATGTGGTCAAAAACCGTTATGAAAATTTTGGCGAATTGATTGCCTATTGCCGTTTGTCCGCCAATCCGGTGGGGCGCATTATGTTGCATTTGTACGGGCAAACCGATGAAGTGAGCATAGCGCAAAGCGACGGCATTTGCACTGCCTTGCAGCTGATTAATTTCTGGCAGGACGTGGCGGCAGATTGGCAGAAAGGGCGCGTGTACATCCCTCAGGAAGATTTGCAGAAGTTCAAAGTCAGCGAAGAACAGATTGCGGCCGGCAAAGCCGACTTTGCTTTTCAACGACTGATGGCACACGAGTGTCAACGTGCCTTTCAAATACTGAAGGCCGGTTCGCCGTTGGGCAAAACCCTCAAAGGACGAATCGGTTTTGAGTTGCGCATGATTATTGTCGGCGGCCAGTTGATTTTGCAGAAACTGGACGGTTGCAAATATGACGTGTTTAACCAGCGGCCGCTGTTGGATAAGAAAGACTGGATGATTATCATCAAACGGGCTTTGATGAAGAAATAAAAAAAGGCCGTCTGAAATTGATGTTTCAGACGGCCTTGATGTTTTCGATTAGCGGTTTTTCAAACGGTTGATGCGGTTGTCCAAAGAAGGATGGGTGCTGAACCAAGAATCTTTGGCTTCGCTGGCAATGCCCATTGCGGTCATGGTTTGCGGCAGATCGCTGGTGCTGCCTTTTAAGCGTTGCAGGGCGGCAATCATTTTCGGCGCGCCCACCAGTTTTGCAGCGCCCGCATCGGCGCGGTATTCGCGTTGGCGGCTGAACCACATCACAATGATGCTGGCGAGGAAGCCGAATACGATCTGCAATACCATGCTGACCATGAAATATGTACCTTGCGACGTACTGCCGTCATTGTTGCGCGCCACCATGCTGGAAACAATACGCGCCAAGAAGACAACAAAAGTATTCACAATACCTTGAATCAGTGTCAGCGTTACCATATCGCCGTTGCCGACGTGTGCCATTTCATGCGCCAAAACGGCTTCGACTTCATCGCGGGTCATGTGGTCGAGCAGGCCGGTGCTGACAGCGATGAGCGAGCTGTTTTTGGTCGCGCCGGTTGCAAAGGCATTAGGCTCTGGGGAGTCGTAAATGGCTACTTCGGGCGTTTTCAGATTCCATTGGCGGGCTTGCGCTTCAACAGTTGCCAACAGCCAAGCTTCTTCTTCGCTTTGGGGCTGGTCGATGACGACGGCGCCGACCGAATGTTTGGCAATGGTTTTCGACATCAGCAAAGAGACAATCGAGCCGCTGAAGCCGACGACTGCGGAATAAGCCAACAGGCTGCCGACTTGGTCGGTACTGTTGATGCCCAAGATGGCCAAAATAATACGGATGACAACCAGAACTGCGATATTGGTTGCGATAAATAAGAAAATGCGTTTCACCGATTATTCCTTTTTAGTGTGGTTTGTGAGGTGATTTTTATATGGGCGCATTGTCTCAAAAACTCTATAGAGATGAAACAGCATGATAGGCAAAGGTATGCAAATTCAAAGCAATTGAAGCAAAGGCCGTCTGAAAAGGTAGTCTCAACCAGTGAGAATCGCTTTTCAGACGGCCTCTTATAGGTAAAACTATCTGCCGGCTTCTTCCAGCCAGTTGCGCGGTATAAGGAATTGATTGAGGCGTGCTTCGGGTGAACCTTCTTCCGGCACATATTGATACTCGAAGCGTACCAAAGGCGGCATGGACATCAAAATGCTTTCCGTACGGCCGCCGCTTTGCAGGCCGAACAGCGTGCCTCTGTCCCAAACCAAGTTAAACTCGACATAGCGTCCGCGACGGTAGAGTTGGAAATCTCGTTCACGTTCTCCATAAGGCGTGTTTTTACGTTTGGCCACAATCGGCAGATACGCTGCGATATAGCCTTCCCCAACCGCCTTGATAAAATTCAGGCAGGTATCGAAATCCCAACGGTTTAAATCGTCAAAAAACAGGCCGCCCACGCCGCGTGTTTCGTTACGGTGTTTCAAGTAGAAATATTCGTCACACCATTGTTTGAATTCAGAATAAACCGATTCGCCAAATGGCGTGCATACGTCTCGCACCACTGTGTGCCAATGCACGATATCTTCTTCAAAAGGATAAAACGGCGTCAAATCAAAGCCGCCGCCAAACCACCAAACCGGCTCGGCATTTTCAGGATAGGCAATAAAAAAGCGCACATTGGCATGGCTGGTCGGGACATAAGGATTTTTCGGATGAATGACCAGCGACACGCCCATGGCTTCAAACGCCGCGCCTGC
>NZ_JBQCVF010000002.1:0-4134 GCF_051962515.1 Neisseria sp. P0009.S007
TCGGCGATGGCAACCGTTGTCAGGCGGTCGCTACTGCTGCTGTCCACTGCATTGGAAATCAGCGAATCCAAACCGCGTCCCAATCCACCTTTTGCTTTTGCCATATTGTTTTCCCTTTCAGACGACCTCATTGTTGAAATGACGTATTCTATCGGATATTGCCGCTTTACGACAATTTGAATCACGATGATTTGACTATTGCCATTTATTTACGGAGCGAAACCGCAAACACGCCCCTTAAAGCGTTACTCAAACGGATTTCTTCCGCATTTTCCAATATAGCGCGCGTGATGTGGGCTTCCTTGATTGTATCTGCACCTAAATATAGCTGAGACTGCTTCAATACCGCTTGGCGCATTACCCCGTTCAAAATATCCAAATCCAAAGACGGCGTGAGCCATTGTCCTTGATATTTGACGAACACATTGCTTCTTCCACCCTCTAACAAAAGGCCGTCTGAATTGAAAAACAGACTGTCAAATGCACCCTGCCCTTCTGCCGTTTTCCATGCTTGGTCAAAAATTTCACGGCGTGTGGTTTTGAAACGGCGTAGATAATCGCGTTGGTTTAATGTGTGTTCACTCAGGATGACGTATTGCTGCCCATCCAATTCAGAAACAGCCCCATGGCTCAATGAAAGGCCGTCTGAAAACAAAGCTGCTTTGACTCTAAATAACCCACTTGGCAACTCATCTATATAATGTTGAATTTGCTCTATTGCATTTTGAGGCCAAGACAGGTTGAGCGCTTGTGCCGATCTGTTCAGACGGCCTAAGTGCAAATCGAGCAAACGGCATTGTTTGTATTCCACGCGCATGGTTTCAAAAATACCGAAATCAGGCCGCAAGTCATTCAGAAAACGCGCCTTCCAACCGCACTCGCGATATTCGGCTTCAGGGTCGCTATCAATCACAATCCCCGAACCCACGCCATAAACACCTTGATAAAGGCCGTCTGAAACGGGCTTCAGGGATAAGGTGCGGATCACAACATTAAACACACCTTCAAACCCCAAACCTGTATCGCACGGATGCAAAAAGCCAATGCTGCCTGTGTACAAACCACGCGGTTCGGACTCAAGAGACTCAATAATGTGCATACTCATGCGTTTGGGCGCACCAGTAATACTGCCGCACGGGAAGGCTGCGCGGAGAATATCGGCAACCGAAACATCAGGCAGCGCCTGCGCTTCGATGGCACTGGTCATCTGCCAAACACTGCCGAAACGGGAAACTTTAAACGGTTCAGGCACGCGTACTTTGCCTGTTTGCGCGATTTTGCCGAGGTCATTGCGCAACAAATCGACAATCATCACATTTTCGGCGCGGTTTTTCGGGTCGTTTTGCAATTCAACGGCGCGGCGTTCATCTTGCCCATCGTGAAGAATCGGCGCAGTGCCCTTCATCGGCTCGGTTGTAATCAGGCCGTTTGAATCGATTTTGAGGAAAAGTTCGGGAGAAAAACACAAAGTCCACGCTTCCTGCCCTGCCCCGTCGGGCAGACAAGACAAAACAGCATACGGCACAGGCTGGCGCAAACGGCGGTAAAGCTGAATCGGATTGCCGTAAGTTTGCAGGTGCAGGCGTGCGGTGTAATTGATTTGATAGGTATCGCCACGGCGGATGGCCTCGTGGATTTGGCGGATATGCTCGAGATAATCGGCTTCGGATATGGAGAATCGGGGAGTGGAGATGCCTGCCGCCAGGCCGTCTAAATGATTGGCCAGCCAGCTTTCGGCATCGATTTCGGAACAATCGGCAAACCAGTGCAAACGCAAATTGCCACTGTGCGCGGATGAAATATCCATCAGTGGCAATCCGAATTCGTAGTCTGCAAACAACACTGCATGCAAACCCTTTTTCCAGCCGGCTTGCAAAATACTTGTTAACGAATCCAGTTCGTTATGATAAAACCGATGGCTTTCTACATGATTTTGATAGAGTTTTGCTCGGCCGCTCACGGCATCGTCAAACAGGGCGAAATAAGGCATGATTGCTGTACAAATAGGCTGATTATACGCTGCTTTTACATAAGTTAGCAGACAAATTCAAAAAAAGCACTCGAATGTAATTTTATGTAGTCGAACGAAGTATAAAAGGGTAGAATCAAACCATACCACACCATATCATTTAAAACTTAATCGATAAGGAGACTTTATGGCAGACCACCAATTAGAACCGTTCGAGAATGTTGAACTGGGCGAGAAACAAGACCAGCTGCAAGTATTCGAAAAGGCTGTTTTGGAACACGAAGGACGCGGCACTGACGAAGATTCCAGCAGCGCACCGCTTCCTGCCAACTACCCATACAAACAACGTATGCGCCGCTCTGTTTACGAAAAAGAAAAACAGAAGCTGCAAATCGAATTGTTGAAAGTACAAAGCTGGGTTAAAGATTCCGGTCAGCGTATTGTCAGCCTGTTTGAAGGCCGCGACGCAGCCGGTAAAGGCGGTACCATCAAACGCTTCATGGAACACCTGAATCCGCGTGGCGCGCGCGTGGTTGCTTTGGAAAAACCAACCACTACCGAACGCGGCCAATGGTATTTCCAACGCTACATCCAAAACCTGCCGACCGCAGGCGAAATGGTATTCTTCGACCGCTCATGGTACAACCGTGCAGGCGTAGAACGCGTAATGGGCTTCTGCGAACCTAACGAATACCTGCTCTTCATGCGTCAAACTCCTGAATTGGAACGTATGCTTGTTGCCAGCGGTATCCATCTGTTCAAATTCTGGTTCTCCGTATCCCGTGAAGAACAACTCCGCCGCTTCATCTCCCGTCGTGACGACCCACTGAAACACTGGAAACTGTCCCCTGTGGATATCCAGTCGCTCGACCGCTGGGACGACTACACCGAAGCCAAAAACGCCATGTTCTTCCACACCCATACCGGCGACGCGCCTTGGGTCATCATCCGCTCCGACGACAAAAAACGTGCACGTTTGAACTGTATCCGCTACTTCCTGCACCAGCTGGACTATCCGGGCAAAGACGTGAAAGCCATCGGCAAAGTGGACGAGAAAATCGTTTTGGTTCCTGATACACGTTACAAAGACAAAACTGTCGAGCTCGGACACGATTAATTTGTAACCTTACCAAAGGCCGTCTGAAATTTCATCTTTCAGACGGCCTTTTCTTAATCCTCGCGATTCCAGTACGTTTTTTGTGCGAATACCAATTTATTGTCAGTGAATTTTACATTATCCAAATTCAACGCCCAGACATCACTTTTCATCACTCGAGCAGCAGGATGCGCTTTGTAAAATAAAGACTGCGCCGCTTTCAAATCCGCTTCATTCTCAATCAAAGCGGCAGTCGCCGCAAACTGAATGCCGCTGATTTTTGTGATACTGTCAGGCTGACCGGCAATGGTACCGGCTACTTTGGCAGAACGGCTCATCATTCCGCCATGTTTCGTTTTCAAAGAAGTCAACACAATCAATCGGGCATTCGCCTCATCAAACACATAAAAACAACAAGCCGCCCAAACTTCGCCGTCTGCCGCAGCGGCAATACTGACGACATGATGATTGCTCAAAAATTTAACGATATTGGTAGGAATCGCTTGCATGATTTTATCCTCTTTCTCAGTGTATTCAATTTATTTTCAGGCCGTCTGAAACATCAGCCCTGCCAGCGCGGCGCATCGGTTTGAAAAATACCGAACAAGTCCAAAGCATGAGAGACACTGTGTGTAATCATATCTTCGATGGATTCTGGCTTCTGATACAGAGCCGGAACGGGAGGAAACACAATGCCGCCCATCTCTGTTACACGGCGCATATTGTCGATGTGTGCCAAGTTTAACGGCGCTTCACGCACCATCAACACCAGCCTGCGCCGCTCTTTCAATGTTACATCCGCCGCACGGCTGAGCAAATTATCGGCAAACCCGTGAGCAACCGAAGCCAAGGTTTTCATTGAACACGGCGCAATCAACATTCCATCCGTCAAAAACGATCCGCTAGCAATACTTGCCCCGACATTACGGACGGAATGCACGACATCCGCCAAAGCATAAACGTCTTCTTTAGTGTAATCCGTTTCCAAAGCACGGGTCATCTCCGCCCCTTGCGAAACCACCAAATGCGTTTCTACCTGATGCTCACGCAAAAGCTGCAAAGCCTTCAC
>NZ_JBQCVF010000002.1:4234-56491 GCF_051962515.1 Neisseria sp. P0009.S007
CGGGTCATCTCCGCCCCTTGCGAAACCACCAAATGCGTTTCTACCTGATGCTCACGCAAAAGCTGCAAAGCCTTCACGCCATACTGAAAACCGCTGGCACCGCTGATGCCGACAACCAAACGCTTCATTGTATTTCCCTGTCTTGGCCTAAAGATAAATGAAAGGCAGATTCTCAAGACGAAAAAATAACCGCTAAAAAGCGGTTAGATTTCCTAATGTGGTGCCGACAGCGAGATTTGAACTCGCACAGCCTATGGCCACTACCCCCTCAAGATAGCGTGTCTACCAATTCCACCATGTCGGCATAAATTAAATTGTCTTACTGCTGCTGAGGATTCGGAGCAACAGGAGTTGTATTGTTTTGTGCAGGCGTTGCAGGCTTAGGAGCTTGCTGGGTCTGCTTCACATCGCTGAAGTCTAAACCATGCTTACTGGAGTGAGTGTGAATATACACCATCGCCATGCAAGTCGCAAAGAAAAATGTTGCAGCAACGGCAGTCGAGCGGCTGAGGAAGTTGGCATTACCGGCAGAACCGAATACGCCTTGCGCGCTACCGCTGCCGGAACCGAATGTTGCGCCGGCATCCGCGCCTTTACCGTGTTGCAGCAATACTAACACGATTACGAATAGAGCGGAAATAATATTAATAATCCAGATAAGGGTTTTAAAGGCTTCCATATGTTTTCTACGAGGCTTGTGCTGCGTTGATGATGGCGGTAAAGGAGTCATATGATAATGACGCGCCACCAACCAATGCGCCGTCTACATGAGGTACTGCGAAGATGTCGGCCGCGTTATCCGCTTTCACACTTCCGCCGTAAAGAACGCGGATTTTAACATCGCTTCCGCACAAAGACAAGATTTCTTTGTAGATAAATGCGTGCATGTCGGCGATTTGTTCGACGGTGGCGACTTTGCCTGTACCGATCGCCCAAACCGGCTCGTAGGCAACGGCGATGTTTTTGGTGTTCAAACCTTGCAGGATGGAAAGCTGGTGGGCAATGACTTCGTGTTCTTTACCGGCTTCGCGTTCTTCCAAACTTTCGCCGACGCACAACAATGGAATCAGGCCGACGTTGAGGACGTTTTCCATTTTGCGGCGTTGGATTTCGTTTTTCTCGCCAAAATAAAGGCTGCGCTCGGAGTGGCCGATGAGGACGATATCTGTACCGATGTCGGCAAGCATTTCAGCGGACACTTCGCCAGTGTACGCGCCATTATTTGGGAAACGGCTCACGTCTTGCGCACAGGTCAAGATGCGGTTGTTCAAAACAATCTGCATGGCGTTGTGCAGTTGCAACAGATAAACGGTCGGAGCAGCCAGGCCGATTAACACGCGTTCTGCGGTTGGCATGACACGGAAGCGGTGCATAAGTGCATTGTTGTTTTGGAGTCGGCCGTTCATTTTCCAGTTGCCGATAACCCATTTTTGGTCCCACATTCCGATTTGGTGATACATCTTTATTGCTCCGTGTGTTGGTTGTTGCTTGCTGTAGCGTCGT
Source organism: Neisseria sp. P0009.S007 (assembly GCF_051962515.1). Classification (NCBI taxonomy): domain Bacteria; kingdom Pseudomonadati; phylum Pseudomonadota; class Betaproteobacteria; order Neisseriales; family Neisseriaceae; genus Neisseria; species Neisseria sp. P0009.S007. The sequence continues at coordinate 5,738 of NZ_JBQCVF010000002.1, forward strand.
GTAATGTGAAAGTTTAGTGGATATATGTGCGCTTGGCAATTATTAACGGGCCTCCGGGGCCGTCTGAAAGATGGCACACTCTCCGACAAGGATTTATAATGTATGCTTCGATAAAATTAAGAATTGAACGGAGCACAAATATGGACTTTGAAAAAGCGCGTTTCAATATGGTTGAACAGCAGATTCGTCCGTGGGATGTCTTGGACTTCGACATTTTGGATGCTTTAGAGGAGATCGAGCGCGAACATTTTGTCGGCGAGGCTTTTCAAGGTTTGGCCTATGCAGATATGGAGCTGCCGCTGACCAACGGCCATAAGATGTTGGAACCCAAAGTCGTTGCCCGCCTGGCTCAAGGCTTGAAACTGAAAAAAGACGAAACTGTCTTAGAAATCGGTACAGGCTCAGGCTATGCAACCGCCCTGCTGTCCAAACTGGCCGGCAAAGTCGTGACCGACGACATCGACGCCGAGCAGCAGCAACGCGCCAAAAAAGTTTTGGACGAATTGGGCTTTACCAACGTCGATTATGTGCAAAACAACGGCCTGACCGAAGCATCGCAAGGCGCTCCTTTTGATGCGATTTATGTGGGCGGCGCAGTAGACAGCGTACCTGAAATCTTAAAAGAGCAATTGAAAGATGGCGGCCGCATGGTGGTCATTGTCGGTCGCAAACCGGTACAACGCGTGCTTTTGCTGACGCGTAACGGCAATGAGTTTTCCGAAAAAGTATTATTTGACACCGTCGTGGCACACTTGGAAGACAAATCGGCCAATCCGTTTGGCGATTTCGATTTTTAAACAACAGGCCGTCTGAAAATTCAGACGGCCTCATGCTTTTACCCAACCCTATGACCGACATCATCCAACTCTCGCCCACCGAATTGAAACAATGGCAGGACGAAGGCCGCGCATTTCATCTGCTCGACGTCCGCACCGATGAAGAACGCGCCATCTGCACCCTGCCCGCCGCCATTCATATCCCGATGAACCTCATCCCCCTGCGCCAAAACGAGCTGCCCGACGATGATTTACCCATTGTTGTCTATTGCCACCACGGCATCCGCAGCCTGCACACGGCAATGTATTTGGAAGACGCCGGATTTGAAAACCTCTACAACCTGCAAGGCGGTATTGATGCTTGGGCAATGCAGGTAGACAGCAAAATGATGCGATATTGAATCGGTTTTATCAATAAAAGGCCGTCTGAAACTGGATTTCAGACGGCCTTTTTCAAACCTTTCTGCTTACACTTGTAAGCTAGCGACAAACTGCTGTACGGCCGGCACAGCCAAAATCAACAGCAATACCAATACGGCTTTTTCCATACGGTTGAACTGACAATTTCCGTAGTGTTTCTTTTGCGAATAGAAAAACAGTAATACGCCGGGCAAATAGAGCAAGACTGAAAGCAGCAAATATTCCGTGCCTGCCGCATAGACAATCCAAGCCGCATAAAGCGTTGCTGCCGCGCCGATAAGACGGTATTTCGCCGCGGCCTTTTGTGTCAGCGATAATTTGAGCAGATATGCACCAATTAACAAATATGGTATCAAAATCATGGAAGTCGATACCATCAGCAAGGCAGAATAATCCTCGCCTTTTAACCACACCAGCAATAGGCAAAACTGCACGGTCAAGGTGGTAAACATCAATGAACCCTGCGGCACTTCGTTTTTATTCAACGGGATAAACGATTTTGGAAATGCGCCGTTTCTCGCACCCATGTGCGGAATCTCGGTCGCATACTGTAAGGTCGTGGCGGATTTGTCATAGTTTCGCGGAAATTTTGACACTTTTAAAAATATCGGCTGTGCCAAATAAATTGCAATTCAGAAATGAAAACAAAAGCGACGATACCGTCGCTTTTTATTTTACCAATTACATACGACCAATTCTCCACTGGTTTTACCAGTTTTATTTCTTCCGACCGTATAAGCCAATTCAAGTTGAGTGATACGGAAATCTTTAAACAATTCCCTGATATCAGGGTGGTCATTAATGGATAGCATGACCTTACCCTTACTCTCTGCCATTACCTTGGCCAGTAATTCATACTGCTCCCAGCCAAATGATTGGTCATAGCCTGCGGTCTGCCAATATGGTGGGTCTGCATAGAAGAAGGTGTGCTCACGGTCATATCGCTTGAAGCAACGATCCCACGATTCATTCTCTATATAAACACCTTTTAAACGGTCTTTAGCAGCCTTTAATTTAACCTCAATCTGAGACGCATCCCACGCTTTTGACGTGGTAGCTGTCCCAAAATGCTGATGGACGGTTTTGCCGCCGAAGGCGTTGTGTTGAAGGTAGAAGAAGCGAGCGGCACGTTGAATATCTGTCATGCATTCGGGCGGCGTGTTTTGCAGGCAGGAGAATGTCTCGCGGCTGGTCAGCGTCCACTCGAACTGACGGACGAACTCGTCGAAATGATGTTGTACCACACGATAGAGATTGATGAGCTGTCCGTTGATGTCGTTGAGTACCTCTACTTTAGCAGGCGTTGGGCGCATAAAGAACAATGCTGCGCCACCAGAAAACAACTCGACATAGCAAGAATGCTCGGGGAACATGGGCAAAAGATGTTTTGCCAAACGACGTTTGCCACCCATCCAGGGGATAATAGGTAATGTCTGTTGCATTTTTTGCATCATATATACTCCTAAATTATGGCATTCGCGATGCTCTAAATCAGATTTAATATGACGCTCAAAGGCATTCTTTTGATTTATTAATTAGCTGAAAGAATTGATGTTTTTACAACGAGCGCACTTTATTTGTACACAGCCGCTGCCTTTTGCCAGCAATTTCCCACAAAACTTACAGCGTAATTCACGATAGATTTGCATTTGCATCCACTCCTGTATCAGATAGAATGCCTCGGTCTCTAGAGACTAAGGCGGCCTTAGAAGTCAATGCAGGCATACTCTGCTTGGCTGGCGTAACAGTGTTGCCGCACTGTTACGTCGCCGTCCCACTTATATTTAAAATCCTCCCGAAGGCCGCCTTATTCAGACGGCCTTTTATTTATATTTGCCTACAAGTAGCGCAACTCTTTGGCTTTTGCGATGATACGTTCGGCGACTTTAGCCTCAACCGCCGGAAGCAGATGAGCACCGCCGTCCTGCGAGAGGGACAACGGCATTACGCCGTCTGTTTGCGCTTTTTTATCCGCCTCATTCGGCGTGAGGCCGCTATCCGTCCAAATCTGGTCAGATAAAATATATTGCTCAATATCAAAGACATTATTGCCATATTTAGACTTGAGCCAATTATTAAATTGATCCTTGAGCTGATGTCGGTATGGGTGGTTTTCTTTGGCCCAACCCGGCTTATTATCAGCCCATACAGTCAGGACAATATAACGGGGAGACTCTTTCGGCTGAACTTGTTGAATACATTTTTCAACATAGCTTTTGATTCGTTCTAAGACCGTCTGCCAGTTGCCGATATTTGCGCCGTTAATATCATTCTTGGCCGTTGCCAACACACAAATGCCATCGACACCGCCGCTGTTTTTCAGTCGTACCGGATATTTTTTACCCGGAACAACGCTATGAGCCTGGCTATCGCGCGGAATAACTTTAATATTGGCGGTTTGGCCGGTCATGACCGCCTCAATGTCATCGCCAATAATAACGACGGTAGAGTGCATACTGAAAGGCGTAACGCCTTCGCCGTAAACCAACTCGCCATCAACCATCACGCCATTCGCTTTTGCCGGAATAGTATCAACTTTAAAAGTAACTTCCACCGGACTGCCGTCCATCGACATCAAGGCATACGCAGCCAGGCTGCCCCCCTGTGCGTTGTTTACAACCGGCAGATTTTCAGCGGCGGCAACACTCACGGCCTGACCGCCGATACGCGCATTGGTAGAGTCCCCGAAGAAATTGAGGCTACGTTTCAATGCAGAAGGAGGGGAAGGAGGAGCTACCGGGCGTTCCGCTTCTTTAGGCGGAACCACAGGGCCCGACGGCATAACGGTATGACGTCCATGCTCGACCGGTGCGCCAATATATTGAATGCCGAATCGGTCGCCTTGCTGCAAGGTATCAGTAATATTTTCAGGCTTGGCACAATAACGCAGATCAATAATACAATTGTGCGGCTGAACAAGAGCGTAGCCGTCTTGCTCATCGGTTAACGCGACTAATTTATTTTTATTATCACGCAAAGAGAAATTGACCCAATCACCGGCACGCGTACCATCCGGCACTTTTACCTTCACACGCGTCAAGGCAGTGGCTTCAAATTTTAAAATGTCGCCGATACCGACACCCAACACTTCAGTTCGCACAAAACCTCCTCAAAATAATAATAATTATTTTAAGACGTTATACGAAAGCAACGCCTGGCTATACTGCACTTAGCCTTATACGCCAAGCTCTAAAACAGTAGTATCGGGAGCCTGCCCAAGGATACGGTTGCTCAAGACATCATAAAACACGCGCTGATTTAAAGCGGCTTGTCCGCTTAAAACAAGATTGCCGCCGCTTTGCGTTTGCGCCGCCCATGAGCCGCCGCCCAAATCGCCCGTTATTTTGGCAATGCCGCGCTGTTCGCGCCTGAGCAGTGCCGTCAGGTTTTGATACAGATTAGTCATTTTGTTATCCTCAACAAAAAGATAAAAGGCCGTCTGAACATGGCTTTCAGACGGCCTTTAAAGCATCTTTAAACCAGCTTTAATCACTCGTCAAAATAGCGGTCTATCGTTACATTTTGAGTCACGACAGGCGCGTCGTTTTCGATTTTGACTTCGACCGACACACCAACCACCACGCCTTGCCAGCTTCCCGAAGGCTCATTGATTTGCCAAATCTCGCCTAAATTCGCCATAGGAATGGCGTATTTATCCGATACCGGCAAAGACACCGTTTCGCGCTTATGCACACCGGTTTCGCTTAACGCGGCAATCCCTGCGGCGAGCAAGACCGGCTGGTCGGTATAAAGCGTATTGGTCAGCGCGGAGGCACGCGGCTCGCGGTTACTGCCGTTGCGGTACACATCCGCGCCTTTGCCCTTGTTATGGCTCGGCCAAACATAAACCCCATTGGCGCGCTCCGATACATTGCGCTGGCCGCTGATGCTGAAAATCACGCTGACAGGGACACTGACATCGGCAGGCGCATCGGAAACCTCCCAAGAAGCCTTTTTCCATTTAGGCTTAAAGCGGATAACCGGCCTAGCGCGGTCGCTCTCCACAAATCCCCCGGCGGCTTGAGCCAGCTCTTGCAAAACAGCAATCGGCGTTTTATCGGTCAACGAATACACATCTCCCGGAATCAACCAATCAGCCATCGTCCAGCCGTCCAAATCCACGCCTGTCGGGCGTAAAACCTCCGTTGCGATTTGTTGCGCATAAATCGGATTGCGGTATGTACCGCGGCCTTTAGGCGCATAGTCCGCGCCCAAACGGGCGGTAACACTGCGGCCGGTTACCGTATAGCTCTTTTGCCCAAAGCGGCGGTTGTCGCTGTAATCCTCGGCGAGGATGACAAAAGTATCCGCATTGATTTGCACCGCGATTTCGGCCTCCCGGCCTTTCGGGCGGACATCAGGATTAATCTTAGCGAAATCATCGGGCGAAACAGTCAAACTGCCTTGCCAGCAATAACCGGCAGTGTCCGTCGTAAAGGAAGCAGAAAACAGCCCGATCGGCTGGCCGTCAACCGTAGCCTTAATAATATTTTGCATGATATATCCGTCTAAAACAGGAGTGCTTACCGTATCAAAACAAGCAAACGGCAGCGGAATATGGCGCGCATCGTGTGCAATCTTTTTGCGGTAAAACCGCAGGTGCAGACGGTTTGAAGGCGGGCGGATACCGCAAACATAAGTTTCAGGAACCGGCTCTGGCTCAACCGGAATCTCATAATACTCGCAAGGCACAGCCAAAGCAGGCAGGCTTTGCGAATGCGCACAGCGTGCCAATACCGCCGCCTCGCGCACCTCCGACACCAAACAATCGCCAACCGGCGCATCATCGGAAAACACACTCTCCGAACACGCCGCCAAAGCCTCGCCAAGACCCGCCGCCGATTGATCCGCATTACAGCCGCTTAGAAACAAATCATCGGGGAAAGCATCATGCAGACAGCCGTCCAGGCCATCCATTCCGGCCTGCTCCGCCTGCATACAACCGGCAACCCCGTCAGACAAGCCGACCGTTTCATGCAGGCAGCTTTCCAACTCAGGCATATCCGAAAAGGCCGTCTGAAAACAAACCGCCTCCCCGACAGCCTCCGCCGTTATCCCCGACACTTGGGCAGCAATGCCGCCCAAATCATAACGACCGGCCGCGCACACTGCCTGCGTTGACACCGCCTGCTGCACAAAGCCCCACGCCCCCGAAACAGTCGCATAACCATCCGGAGGGCGGTACGGATTAGGCTTAGGCGGCGTATCAGGAACAATCTCGCCGCCGTCTTCAATATGGCGTAAAGGCCGTCTGAACGCCAACGGCAAGAACCTGGACGGCGGACGGGAGCCAATCGCCAAACCGAAAGGCAAAGGGATACGCGCCGAATCAGCATAAATTTTGTCTTCGGACATTTCAGACGGCCTCAACCGCCGCCGTCACGCTCGACATAAGGCTTAATAAAATCATAAGAAACAGGCTCGTATTGCTTTTTATAATCCGTCGCCACCATCAAATACTCCTCGTCTTCCTTAAGCCGGTCGAAGCGGTAGCTGCCGTCTTCCGCGCTCCAAGTATCGGCGATGCAGTACATATTAGGCCGGGAAAACAGGTAAATACGGCGCGAAGCCGGCTGGCCGCCTACCGTAACAATGCCCGTACCTTCGCCGGCAATATAGCCATGGCCGCCGTATTTCCAATGCGGTGACTTGACAGCACGGCTTCGCGCAATCCGGTTGACGACTTTGCCGCGCAGCTTGCCGCGTTTAACGGCAAGACGGCTGCGGAAAACATAATTCGGCATGGCTTACAGCTCCCAGGCCGTGAGGTTGATCAGCAGGCCGGAATGATTACTAAAAACTTTGACATACATCCATGCATCGCCGGAATTGTCTAAATTATCGTAAACAGTACCTTGCGGGATAACACTGTTACTCGGCATCGCTTCGTTAGTACGCATCAAACCCGGAACTAAGCCGCGAATCGCATATTTACTGCCATTAAGTTCCTCAAAAAGATACAGGTCGGAAGCCGTAAAGCCGCCACTGATTGGGCTTGGATAAGGGGAAGCGGATTCAACCACATTAGCACCACAATAAAATTTATTTGGCGCATCCCCCTTGTAATCACGCATGGCCGAGCAATAAAAATTGGAGTAGTCAGCAAGATTAAAATTATATTCGCTTCCGTACGCCCCCAGACCCAATAGGTTTTGATGCTCGTCAGCCACCGCCAAGCTTGGAAACTCCCCAAAATAAAGTACAGGGCTGCCTACCGAATTGCCCGGACTCAGCAAAACAAGGGCGAAGGCACGTGCATGACCTACTAAAACCCATTTCAATCTGAAACTATTGTCGTAATAACCGGAGCTAGCAAATCGAACCCTACTCGAATTACGCCAAACATACTGAACCGCCTTGCCCGCTGTAGCAGATGTCGGCTCCAAAATCCCACAGACATCGGCATAACGATTATTTCTGTCGCCGCCTGCAAGATACTTCGTATCATCCACCCCCAGCCACCACTTTGTCGCCTTCGGGTGCGTACTGCGGAAACAAGCTTCTTGCGTCTTTTCAAACGCCATTTCCCAGCCCAGCCCGTCCTTACGTTTATTACCTTCGCCGTAACCGGTAACCAAGCAGGCTTTTAAAATCGTTTTAATGCTGCCTGCCGCCGATTCAACCTGCGGCGCACCCTCGTCATCCCAGCGGTAAACCTTTACCGGCACACGTTGCGTATCAAACATTTCAGACGGCCTTTCTTTTTAAATGGTTTTTAAAACCAAATTAAAACAAAAGCCCCGAAAATCGGGGCTTGGCATAGTTGCACTCACTTGCTTGTTTCTATTTTGTTTTTTAGCGGAAATAAGTAATTTTCGCCTGATTTCCGCTTGCATCGACGGAGCAGCTAAATTGCGCACGCAACATAGCCCCGAAACTGTTTTGTGAATCGACATATCCGCTTATTTCAAACGTCCCATCGGCATTTTCACGTCGTTGCCACCCTCCGAAATCAGCCGAAGAAGGCGATTTTAAAATACCCGTTACCGCGCTTTCGCAAGCTGATTGCGCCTGATATACGCTCGGCTTGGATGACGTACCGCCGTTTTTGAATGTAAACCAAAGCATCGGGATGGAAACCAGAATCCCGGTGCCGATCAATTTCAAGAAATCAGACCCTCCGCTTTTTTTATTTTTCTGTCTGAGCTTTTCTCTTTCTTTCGCTTTTTCGCTTTCTTCTTTGGCAAGATCGGGATTGTCGGCATGGAGGATTTTATCGTATTCCGCCTTTGCCGCCGGATTCAGCAAATACTCGCGACACCATCTTATCTCATCCAACTCAAGTTCCTGTCGCTCCGCAGCACGCAATATAGCCCGTTTAATCTCTTCTTCCGTTGCAGATGACATAATCCCAAGAAGTTTGTAATAGTTTTCCATTTCATTCTCCATATTTATTTTAAATAATGTATTCTAAAACAAACGGCATAAAAAAGAAACAAACGGTATAAAGGCCGTCTGAAAGTGCTATTCAGACGGCCTTGTCTTTTATTCGGCCACTGTATTACCGCGCAAACACGCGGTAAAACCATCGCGGCCGTTTTGCTTGTCCGGCGAAGGCTGGACACTGCGCAAAATCCAAACGGGCAACAGCGTGCCGTAGGTGTTGAAGCGGATACAGTTCTGGACCGACCAGCCGCCGCCGAATGCGGCCGCCTTGAGCGTGAAATACGGCTTGCCGGTCGCAGGATTGGTCGGCGCAAGATCGGTCAAGGTATCGCTTTTTGCGACCAAGCCCAGCCGCTCGCCGTAAAGCTCAAATTGGGTTGCAGTAATAAATTTAATCAGCCAACGCTCGGTAATCGCGCCATTACTGGCCAATTTAATCGGGTAGTCTTTGACATTGGTACGCGCCAAAATAGGCTCCCCGCGTTGCGCGTCACTCCACACATTGTCCCATGCCTGTTGCGAAAACGGCTCGGTAGCGCGCACCAGCAAATCGCCGCCGATCAGGGCGGAGGACACAAATGTATGCTCCTTCGGATAGTTGCGCCCAATCGCAAACTGGAGTTTCAGACGGCCTGAAATATCGACGCCGGTCACACGGTTTTCTTCTTCCCACGCGCAAACGGCAGTCAGCGGCAGGGTATATTGCGACAAGTCCAACGGCTCGGCAAAAGTAATGCTGCCCGCTTTGAGGTCTGCCGTGTATTTCTCAGCGAGGACGTGTTTGCCCTTGCTGTCGACCAAGCAGAGGCGGTCGATATTTTGACGGTTGAGCGTGATTTTTTGAGCGGCAGTAAACGCGCTGCCCAAATCCTGCTTGAGACGGTTGGAAATCACGATCATATCGCCCTTGCGGAACACAGGGACGCGTCCATCGGCAGGCAGGCGTACGGCATCAATGCCGATAATCGACGAATCCAAAGGCAGGTTGTCTTGGGTCACGGCGTTGTAGCGTAAATCTTCAGGGTAAAAACCCTCATCGCGCTTGATTTCATAAAAGCCTGTCTCGTAGTCGATTTTGCCTGTGATGCCGCCGGTAATTTCGCCTGCGGCGTTGCTTCTGCCGACAATTTCGCCATTGCCCGCGTAAACGGTAAAACTTTCAGGCTTAACCGGCGCAGCAGGTGTGCGGCCTGCATAACCATAACCCTTGATCTGTGGCTGGCGTACGATACCGCCTGTAATTTTAAGATTCAGGAAGGCAATATTACGGTCATTGATAATGACTTTACCGTCAGCAGTCAACGTACCGACTACATCGCCAGAACCTTGTACTGCATTCCAATTCTTATAAAGCGTACCGCCTCGTTCAACAATCTCTGTCTCGCCGTCATGAAATGACCAGGTATCAAAAACACAGACGCTTCCTTGATCAAAGTCGCTCAAAACATTAAATAACAAGCCACCGTTCAAGCTGCCACGACGTTTTTTTATTGAGGCTGGATCACTAGTGAGGTAATCTGCATACCAACTGACTATTTTCCCATAACGGTTTATTGTTTTGGTTTCAAGCAATTCTAGGTACTTATATTTTGTACCCAAAATATTTCCTTCGACTATCCGTCTTTCCTGACCAGCAACCTGCAACACCGTTTTAGGTACAATTATTGTCGAGCCTACAGCACTTACACCCTCGGCTTTTCGACCGCCGATTGTGAACTCGCCATTTTTCGCAGGGTTGGCGGACAATACAATTTTAAAACCGCCTGAACCAGTTTTTATTCCCATTATTTATCCTATCTCAATGCTGCCGCATAACCAGAATAACTGTTTGAAACAGTTGTACTTGTATATTCTTCAAAGCTTCCCAAAGCCGTTAAAGAAACAGTGCGCCAATCAGGTATCGCTGTCCCCAGTGTGATATTCCAAACCTCTCCTTTTTCCTCTGCGGTCAAGCCAAGACCATCAGCAAGGCCAACTTGAATGCGATCAGGCTCATCACAAACATAATCAACTGAAGTAGAGTCAATATAAGCCGGCAATTTAATCGTGCCGTTCAAATAATCCACGCTGCCAGTTGCATCGCCCGTTAATTTTCCTGCTCCATCATCTCGTGCGCTTTTTTTACCGTTATTTTGCCAAGTAAGCACCAGCGTTCCCGGCTTAATTGGATGGCCTAGGGAATAAGTGCACTCCCCATTTGCCGCCTTGGGCAGATTATTCCCCCCCGTCTTCCCACCATCAAAAGACGTAAAACCAGAGGAATCTCCCCATTGAAACACCAAACGGCTGCCAACATCCGGAAGAGACGGTAGATTAAGCAATACACTGCCTGTTGCAGACGATACCGTACCTACACTTTTACCGGCTTCATCCCGTAACACGCCGTCGCCTGTATCGGTCAAAACATACCAAACGCCCAAAGCCATAAAAGACACTTTTAAACTACCCAAAGCAGGATTAGGTCTAAGCAGAGGGGCAAATGATGTACCGTGGTTGGTTTCTTTAATTTCTACCGCAAAAGCATATCGCGCTGATGACGATTTAGCACCCGGAACCGCAGTTACCGTGTAATAACCTGTCGGCAAACCACTCAGACGCCCATGAGCGTAATCGGCATTGACGATATTGTCCCCGCTTTTAAGTTGACCGAAGCCATTGTCTGTGTAGTTCCCAATCTTGATACTGCCGGGTAAAACAGCCGAAGGCAAAGTTAAGGTTCCACTATCGACACGCCCCGCAAAAAGCTGCTTTTCCGGCGCAGCGGCGACCCATGCTTCACCGGGAACCGGGTATTCGTCCGCATAAGGTGTCTCGACTGTCGAGGTCGGTACAAGCTTTTCGTAAATGCTTGACACCGTCAGCGCGGCATCTCCTGCCGAAAGGCCATCTGACACGGGTTTGACACCATAATAAGTCGCGGAATCTGCAACTTGGGTTTCTAAAATCTTAACTTTAGGCGCGGCATAACCTTTGACCGGATAATCGACACCGTCAAAATCTCGGGTTAACGGATTGCTGATTTCCATTTTGACTACACGGCGCGGCACTTCCTCGACCTCACCGTTTGATTTTGGAATCTCAAAAATGCGCACCTCGTCTTCGATGTTGATAATGCGGAAATACTCTGTGATACGGCGCGTCATATTTTCAGTTTTATCCTCATATTGCAGACAATAACGCTCGCCAACCTTCGGCAAAGGAGCCTCTACGCGCTGATACGCCTGCACAAGGCGCACGCCTGCCAAATGGCGACCCAATAACGTCATGCGGCTCTCCACTGTCGGCACAGAATACGCCTCAATGCGCGGCATAATATCCGCGCGGCTCTCTCCGTAGTTGCGCGCCTTAAACGCTAAAAAAGACACGTTTTCAGAGGTCGGCGGCTCGGTAATGACGAAATGACCGCCGTAAAGCGGCTCGGAGTCGTTACGCAAAACGGCAGGGTACAGCAGACGCGCGTCCAGGCTGCCCATCGTGCGGTCAACGTCCGAGACGGGCGGAAAAATCTCGTTATCCTCGCCCGTCAGCGGCTGGCCGACCATCAAACCGCCGCCGTCAGGCGTATCGGTCATGCGCTGGCTGGGGTAAATCTGCAAATCCTGCTGCGTCAGGCGCGTTGTTTTTTCCATTTTGAAACCTTTTTAAATCCTGTTTAAACCTACTTTCAGACGAACTTAAAACGTCATCAGGCAGAGCTGGGCGGTGTATCGCTCGCTATCCGTTTCCGGCGTTGAGTAATGCACCGGCTCGACATTGTTCAAAGCCGCGTTGTGCGTACGCCAAATAACATTAAATTCGCGGCCGTCGTAGTGCGTCAGCGTCATCTCCAATTCGGGGACGTCGGTCCAGTCACGCAACGTACGCAAGATACTCAAATCAAGCCACACCCAATCGCCCGACAGCGTAATCGGGCGACCGTTTGTCTTAATGCCTTGTTGAATGACCAATCCGCCCGACAAGGTGCGCTGCGGAGCGGCCTGCGCCACCTTGTTCCATTCAAATTCATCGTCCCAGCGCATATCCTGCGGCAGATGTACGGCCACGCCGGTATCTTTCCGTTTCAGCGTCCATTCTTGATTTGCCATTTCAGACGGCCTTTGCGTATTTTTCTCAAAACCCTATTAAAACAAAAGCCCCGAAAATCGGGGCTTGGCATGGTTGCAGTCAGATGGTTGCAGGCCGTCTGAATTATGTCGTGCGCTTTAATGAAGCTTGTAAACTATTCATAAAACCGTTAACAGCTTTCTCAGCAACCGCTTGGTCGCGCTGCGCCAAAATTTGGTTAAGCTTTTCCGGGTCGATATTAACCTGCGGATTGCCGATTTGTTGCAACCGCTGGGCGGCATTACTGTTACCATACGAACCTTGGTTGCGGACTTGCTCTTGCGCGGCAGATTCGGCGCGCTTGCTGCGCTGCCTGTTGTAAATCTGTTGCTGCAAATCGATTTGACGCTGATATTCGCGCGCAACGTCGGTTTGTTTGAGGCGGTTGGCATTGTCGAGTTTTTGTTGCAGCTCACGGATTTTTCTTTCTTGCTGCAAAGAATAAACCGCTTCCGTATTACCATTAAGCTCGGCAAGCTCGGCCTCAAGCGCGCGGGTTGCATCATGTGCTTCTTGACGCAGGGCATTCAGCCGGCGTTGGGCATCGGATATCGCATTGCGGAATTTTGTCAGCTCAGTATTCCCCAATTTATCGGCAGCACGAGATGCCGCGCTGGCCGCATCGTTCAAGATATCCTGTGTCACTGCGCCTTGAGCAGCAGCATTGGTCAGCCTTTGCATCGCGGTATTCGCGTTGTAAATCTGTTGCGTGTACTCTTTCATCTGAGCAGCGCGGAATGTGGCCTCCATGCCCAACTTAATCCCGGAAAACTGTCGGTTCATCAAATCTAGCTGCTCATTATTGAGCTTGTAAAAGCCTGCCGTTTGCGTCAGACGGTAGCCGTAATCACTAAACGATTTAGACGCATTTGCTGCCGCTTTGGCTGCATTGTCTGCCTCTGCTGCCGCCTCTTTGTTGGCTGTCGCCACTTTTCTGACCGATTGGGCATGGTTTTCCGCCGCTTGCGAGCCTTTTTCATGCGCGGCTTTCGCGGCTTCGCCTGTTTTAGCGGCAGTATCATTTAACCCTTGATAGGCGGTTTTGGCTTTTTCCGCACCGCCCGAAGCCGCGTCGCCCAACCGGGCAAGCTGTTCCTGCGTCAACAGTGCCGCGTCTCCGCTGGCTTTGAGCTGGTGTTGAAACTCGGCAAATTCCTCCTTGCTTTTAAGTTTGCCCATCATGGCCTCAAAGGCTGCCTGTATTAGCTTGGCATCTTTTTGACCGGCGGCCGCCGCTTCTGTCGAGGCTGTCTGAAAATCAGCGAATGCCTGCCGCGCGTCGCTGCTGATACCTGTCATCACGGCCTTGCTGTCCACGCCGATTTTGGCGAAGGCGTCGGCAACCTTGTCCGTCGACTCCCTTGCCGTATCTCCGATTTTCTTAATTTCCTCGGCCGTCAGCCCGGATTGTTTGCCTACCTTTTCCAATTCGGCCAAAAGAGCATCGGTTGATTCTTTACTGTCCATCTGCTTGAGCGCGGCCTGAAACACCCGGCCCATCTGCTCGGCATCATTACCAAACTGAGAGGCGACACGCGAAAAATTGGCAATACCTTCCGCCGCCTTTTTGCTCATGCCGGTGGTTACCTCTTCCGCCGTCAAACCCAAAGCCTCAAGGGCTTTTTGTGCTGCGGCAAGCTCGCCTGTATCTGCGCTGATTTTGACGTTTTTCTTATCAAGTTCGGCTTTCAGTTCGGCGGTTTTGGTACGCACGTTTTCCAGCTTGATTGCCAGCTCACTGTAAAAGTCGCTGGTTTCTCGACCGTCTGCACGCAAGGCGGCCATACTGTGTTCCAACGCTGACAACTCTGTTGCAGACGCACGATATTCGGCTTGCAGGGCTTTGACGGCGGCTGCCTCTTCTTCGGCAGCTTTTTTCTTGGCGACGGCGGCTTTTTCGGCAGCTTCCTGGGCTTTTTTATCCGCTATCTCCAACTCGCGCTTAATTTGGGCTTCGGTTTTGAAAAACTCGTGATACTTGTCGAGACCGCCGGTGGTAAACAGACTATCCAAAATGGCAGGAATACGGGCGAGGTTATCGCCGAAAATTTTTGCTAAATCCGTGTTTTCGCGCAGCCAGCCGCCCACACCACGGCCGACCTCAAAAGCCGCAAAAAGTAATCCGGCATTGGATGCCGCCGTCTTGAGATTTTGAGCCAATGCTCCCGCAGCAGCCGCGCCATTACCGAAACCGTTACCGGCAGCAGCGGATTTGAGCGCAATGCCCAGCTCTCGTGCAGCGACAGTGGTCGACAGGATAGATGCTTTGGTTGCTTCAATTCCGACACGCTGGGTCGCAAATGATGCTGATACCGCACCACCAGTCAGGCGGACAGCCGCCTCATAAGCCTTGACGGCAACTGCGCCTGCTGCAAACAGCGTGGCAAGTTGCGTCAAAACCGGAAACTCTTCGGTAATCGCTCCGATTGCGCTTGCCACACTGCCGGCCGTACTCGCCAATAGAGACACCAAAGGCAGCAGCTTTTCGCCGACCTCGATGGCAACGTTGATGATTTCCTGCTTGGCTTTGTTGATTTGCGCCTCGCTGGTGGACATGGCGTTTGCCACCTCTTTTTGCATCGCGCCGACGACTTGTCCCTTGTCAGCGACCAAACCCAAAGCCTTTTCGTATTCGCCCAGTGAGCCGACCAAGAGGGCAATGTCGTCGCTGTATTCCGTGCCGAAGAGTTGCGAGAGCATTAGGGCGCGGCTTTGTTTGTCCAAGCCTTCGAGTTTGTGCAAGAAGTCCGTTAAAGCCTGCTGCGGATTGGCGGCGATATTGGCTGCCATCTCGTCGGCAGACGTACCGATACCTTCCAAGGCTGCCTGAAAGCCCTTGCCCTGGCTTTGCGCGGTTTGCAGTTTTTGCAGCATGGCATTGATGGCGGTCGCCGCTACTTCGGGCGGTTTGCCCAAGGCGATAAAGGCGTCGGCAAGCGCGGCAGCTTCGTCGGCGGCCAGTCCGAACTGCTTGGCCGTACCGCCGATACGCGCCATCGCCGCAACAATGTCTTTTTCACGGGCGGCGGTATTGTTGCCCAAAACGTTGATGGCATCACCGAGCTTCTCGACTTCTCCAATCGGGAGCTGGAACACGTTGGCAATCGTCGCGGCGGCATTGCCTGCCTCTTCAGCAGTCATGCCAAAGGCAACCGACATCTTAGACGCGATGGCGGTAAATTCCGACAACTTCTCAATCGGGATGCCGAGCTGTCCGCCGGCAGCGGCAAGATCCGCCATTTCGGCGGCGGAAATGCCCAATTCCGCACTCATTTTTTTCAGCTCGTCTGAAAGTTTGGCGTACTGCTCGTCCGTACCTTCGGCGACTTTTTTCACGCCCGCCATCGCAGTCTCAAACTTCATCGCCTCTTTGGCGGCAAACGCCAAGCCGCCTGCCTTACCGACCAAACCTTGAACTTCAGAGGCAATTTCGGAAATAGACGGCTTCACGCCTTTCAGGCTGGCTTCAAGTTCGCGCACCTTGCCTTCCTGCAACTGCGCCGCCCGGGCTAATTCTTCATGCGAGAGCGTGCCGCTGTTTTTAAGCAATTCGTAGGCGTCTTTGGTCTTTTGGATTTCCTGCCGTGCCTTGTCGTCGGTATCGATGCCGAGCTGGATTTTTGCATCAGCAATGGCTTTTAGGGTTTGCGCTTCGGCGGTCAGGCGGTCGAGCTGCGCTGTTGCGGCGGCGGATTCGGACGACAGGCGCGCCTCTTCGGCGGCAAGATTTTTGACGGACACGCCCGACACCGACATCGCATCGCGGGCGGCATACAGCTTGCCTGTCAGCTCGGTTTCGCTTTTTGCCAGGCGTTCGGATTCGGCACGCAGTTTCGCCAAATCGGCCTGCTGTTGCTGCGTACCGCCGCCGCGCATGGATTTCTCCAACGTCGCGGTCAGCTCGTCCAGCGCGCGCATTTCTTTGGCGGTATTGTCCAATTCCGCCGACAACGCCTTATATTCTGCAATTGCCGCCTGTTGCGCTTGTGCTTTGGCCAGCGTTGCGCCCAGCTCTTTCGCTTCGGTGGTCAGCTTGCCCGTATCGATGCCCGCTGCCTCGATGGACTGCGCCAGCGCGTCGATGTTTTCAACGCCGGACACGCCCGCCTTAATCTCTAAACCTGCCTGAATATTCGCCATGATTTAATCCTGTTTTAAAACCCGTTTAAAAAAGGCCGTCTGGAACCTGCCGCCGCTGCGCCTACACGCAGAAGCCAGTTTCAGACGGCCTTTGTTTATTACCGAATCTTTAGTTGTTGTACGACGTGAAGGAATAGGTCGAAGTTTCGCCCGAAGCCAACACCGCCGTGCCTTTGAATTCCGCCGTATTAAAGTCGTCGCCGAACCAGTCGATACTGCCGTCCGCCGCCAGTACGGCATGGGGGATATGCAGGATGCCGGTCTCGCCGGTAACGCGGTTGCGGCCGTCGACGTAGATTTCCAAATCCAAGCGGGACAAGGTGGCTGCGGACACTTTATAGCCGCCGGAATCGCGGGTTTTGTAGTCGACGGTGATGTTTTCGCCGTCGTTGACGGTATCGGCGGCCGGCAGGATGGTAATCATGCCCAAGGTGGCATTAATATCCAAATGCTTGGCATCAACATTTGCGTTTGACTTGTTTTTGACTTTGACGGTAGCCGGGTCGATGTTGCCGTTTGCCAGTTTGTACGCCATGCCTTTTTTGCCGATGGTCACGGTCTCGCCGGTAACGGTCTCCGCCGTAGCCGCGATGACGGCGGCTTCGCCCATCAGGGCAAGCGCGAGGTTGTCTTTGTCGAAGGTGTCGAGTTTCAGGCCGATTTCGGTGGGCTTGACGGTTTTCAGGCTGTCGAGTGCGCTGCCGTAAGTGCCTTTTTGCTTGGACACGCGCTCTTTGGTTTCCACGCTGGTTTGCGTGGTCAGGGCGGTGGTGTTGCCGATTTCGATAAAGCCCGAGCCTTTTTGATTGAGGTTGCGCACCTTGACGTCGCCCTCAAAAATTAAGCCGTGGTCGTTTTGTTTTGCCATGTGGCAGCTCCTTTAGTTTGCCGCCTGCACGGTGTCGCAGGCGAATGAAATGGGGTAAAAAGCAAAGCCGTCGTTGTATTCGATGGATGGCGAGGCGATGCGGCGGAAAGGGGTAACGGCATATTCGTCGCCCGCGTCCCAGCCAGAAAACGCCTGTTGGATTGCCGTCAGGGTCTCGCCGACCTCGTACAGCGTGGATTTGCCGTTGGCGGTGTAGCTTCGCGCGAGGACGAAGGTAAAGTGCAGCGTCGATTTGAGGAATTTGCCGTTTTTCGCTTCGTCGGCAAAGGTTGAGCCGCCGTAAACGACATAGACCGCGCCGTCCAGCGGGGCGGCTTTGCGCTTCGCCGCGCCTTGGGCGAGCAGCTCGGCAAGTTCGCCAATCTCCTTGACCGCCTTAATGCCTTTGACGGTTTTCAGACGGCCTAGGATTTCGGGATAGACCGCCAATAAGTTTTCATGCTGTTTTAAAGCCATATCAGACAATCAATCCTTCCAGCCAATCGGACATTAAATCGTCAATGTCCTGATAATCTTGCGAAGACAAGCCCAAAAACGGGCGGGCAGGCATGGTTTTCGTGCCTTCCTGCACATAAACCGAGTAGCCCATTACCGAGCCGGTAATCACGCTTTTTGCCGATGCCTCGTGCGTAATGCTTGCCAAGAGGTTGCCGTAGTCCACCAAAATCCCGCCGCGTCCGTTTTTGGCTTCTGCCGTAGCGGGGCTGACATCCTGCCAGCGTTTGCCGTCAGGCGCGGTTTTGGTTTCGGCGATACGGCGGCGGGTCGAAGATTCGAGGATGCCGCCGATAGCGCGCAAAGGCTCTTCAAGGCTGCCGTTCAACCTGCCCGACAGGCGGTTCAGGCTTTGGGCGATACGCGACAAGTCGTGCGATACCGTAATCCGCATTGCCTACTCCTTCAGCCATTCCCGCAAATCGGGTTCGGCATTCACATAAACGGCACACGTTGACGGTCTGCGGTCATCCGATACTCGGCTTTCGTCCAGCATATTCGGATTTTTGACGACCATCTTCAGCCAAGCGATTGCCGACTGATAACGCTCTTCGACAATACCTGTTACCGCATCGTCGTAGAGGTAGTAGCGGGCGATGTCGCAGACTTTGATTTTCAAAACCTGCGGCGCGGTGTCGTTGGTAAAAAACAGTTTCGCCGCCCGAAGGTAGCTTGCCGCTTCTTCTTCCGCGTCGGCAATTGCCGCCACCATCACCGCTTCGTCTATGGTTTCGTAGTTCTCATGATTCGACCGCTCCGCCATTTCCTGCTCACCGAAGCGGGTAATCATGTCTTGGATGGTAATCATGCCGTCCTCCGTTTTCAGACGGCCTTTAAAACTGCCTTAAAGGCCGTCTGAAATCCGTTTAAGACATAGTCAGCGTTGCCAACAACTCGGGGCGCAGCGCAATCGGCAATGGATTGGATTGCATATGCAGGCTCCAGCCTTTGTCATGCTGCAACTTCTCGCGGCTGGCGTAATACGGCAGGGCGCGGGTGTTGACGGTCGCGTTCATGTCGGCAGGCGCGAAATACTCTTTGTAGAGATTGCGGCCAACCGGCAGCAGAATGGCTTTGTCCGCACCGATGTCGGCGTCGCTGCCGAAATGGTTGGCATACTCGATAAAGCGGATGCCTTTGTGGACAAACTCGGTCGGATTGAGCGTATCGCCTTCGCGGTAGGCGCGTGCTTCGTCAAAGCGTTTGTACACTTCGAAGATAGACTTATGCTCTTTGAGTGCACTCAAAAACTCCATGCCGCAATAGACAACCCAGCCGCGCACTTGCGCACCGTTGAATTTTTGGCGTTGTTCGGACAAGAGCTTGTCCAATACCGCGCCGACTTTGGTCGTATCTTTCGACAATTCGATGTCTTGTGTTTTGCGCTGCACTTTGAAATCGGTATTGATGTCCAAAATCACGCTGCCGTCCGCATCCAAAATCTTGCCTTGCAACGCGCCGAGCATCAGGTGCTCACGGGTGTATTCAAGGTCGGATTTGCCGCCGGCCAGCTTTTCGTTGACCTTGTCCATGACGGTCGCGGCTTGGGTTGTGCCGAAAGCACGCAGGTTCTGCACGTCGTCCGCGCGGATGACGTCATGAATCGGCAGGTGTGGGATTTTGACGGTACGCACGGTGCGTTTCGGACTTTCGACCGCCTGGCCGGCCGTACCGCGCTCTTTGCTGGCTACCAAGTGGACTTTGCCGTCTTGGAACTCAATGTCGGCGTAGGTGGTGGTCAGATATTCGGGTTCGAAAATACCCAATTCGCGGATTTGGCTTGCGCCCGGGTCGATTTTGTTGACGGCGGTGGTCAAAGCCTGCACGCCAAATTTGCTGTTGTCAGATAAAGGCATATTTTTTCCTTATTTCAAATAATTAAGCATCAGATGCGCCGAATTTCTGCAGGTTGACGTAAACAATCCCATACGCGTCACCTTCTTTTTCCATAACCGCGGCGGACTGAAATGCAGCTTTAGCTTGGATAAAAATATCCTTACACTCAATGATGCAATTGAGCGGCTGAACAATAACTTTCCCATCAGCTTCATCTGTTAAAGCAACAAGTTTTTTATTGCGTAGCGGATACGTCACAAAACTACCCGCTTTAGTACCGGCATCGGCAGCAACAGCCACACGCGTCAACGGCGTCGCTTCGTATTTCAAAAAGTCGGAAATAGCAGGGCCTAAGATTTCGGTTTTGACTTTAGACATAAGAACCTCCCAATAAGCCTTTGTGGCTGGCGACGGAGAATTTGCCCTCCGCCTCGCCGGTGTGTTCGGATTCGCCTTTGCCTGCGCCTTCGCTCAACAGTGCGGGTGGTACGGCAGACTGGGTGGCTTTCGGCTTTAGATCGGCAATCATGGCTTCTGCCGCTTCGATGTCGGCAGACAAAAGCACGGTCATGGTTGCGTCGGACAAGCCTTCAAACTTGCCGTTTTCGCCTTCCTTAAAGCCGGCGGCGGACAATTTCACCTTGACTTGGTTTTTCTTGGCAGCCGCTTCGGCTTCTTTTAGCTTTTTCTCGGCTTCGGCTTTTTCAGCCTTGAGCGTATCGACTTCCGCTTTCAGGTCGTCAAACGCTTGCTTTTCTTCGGGTGTCATAGATAACTCCAAAGGTTGTTTAAAAATATCCGGCAATGGACTGCCGTCCGACAACACCACCGCCTCCGTCTCGCCGTCCACGCCGACGGCGGTAAACGACACCTCGCGTATCGCACAACGGCGCAGGATGACGGCCGGCCCGGTTACCTCGTTGCCGTTGACGGACAATACTGCGCCCGCCGCCAGTCCCTCGTAGGATTCCGCCTGCGCGTAAACCGACATTTCCCAAGGGAAACCTTGGTCGGCTGCTTCGGCGATCTGCGTGCCAAACTCGTTGGACAACAGACTGCCTTCCGCAATCAGGCCGTCCGCCGTTACCGACAGGCTGCACACGCCCGCCATCTTGACGGGAGAATGCTCCAACAGGACGGGGACGGACGCTTTGTGTGACAGCTGGGCCAAATCGACGACTGTCTGATAATCGCCGTAGCCGAAGGGCTTGCCCGAATTGGCAATGCCTTTAAAAGTACGCACCTTGTCGGCACCGGTCGCCAGGGCAACCGGCAGCGCGGCGGACAATTTGATTTTGAGGGGGGTGTTGTTCGTATCCATTGCTCCATTTTGCCTTGCCAAGTTCAAAAAGACGGACGGCAGGATTTCACTTCCCAATCCAAATGCAAAAGCCGCCTAAAACCCGAATATCAGGTTTCAGACGGCCTTTGAAAATCCTCATGCGTAAAATATGAAAATACCCACTTTAAAACCGCTTTAGAATCGTGTCAGATTGCATTTAAACTCTCGGATATATCTTTGCCTATCCTGACCGATAAAACGCGCTTAAACGCGAAATTTGGGCGGTTATGAAAAAAGGTCGTCTGAAACGGTTTCAGACGACCTTCGGGTTATACAGGTTTAAATCTCGGATCAGCTTCAAGCGCGGCTTTCAATTCGGACTTGTACGGCTTAATCCACTCGGACTTTTCTGCTGCCTCAAGTATCCATCCGCGCACACGGGCGAATGCCGCAGCGGACAAATCCGCAATCGAAAATACGCAGCCCGAAAACTCGCCCTGCATTTGGTCGGCTGCTTCCTTGTCGATTTCGGCAAGACGCGGGTACAGATAGTCCAACAATTCGGACGGGGCGGTTTTCCCGCCTAAAAATACTTTTACTTCGCGGCTGACATACAGTTCAGACGGCATGACTTACTCCGATATTTTTACCAATAAGCGGACTTTATCCCGCTGTTCTTTCGGCAATGATAACACATACTGCAACAATTTATGCCGGTTTGCCGCATTCAGATGGCGTAAATCAAGCGGGACAATATCGGCTTTGTTGAAATGCTCTTGAATATTGTCAACCTTCCCTTTCCATGCGTCGGCGGTGTGCGCAAAATAACGGTTCATCAATTCCGCACGTTCGGGATTTTCGGTAAACATAAAATCCAGTTTTACCCATTTCTCACGGGGCAGGTCGTCTGAAACAATCAGATAATCGGCTTGTCCTTTGCCTTTTTCTACCGCCAAATCGAACACTTCCAGCCTGTCGCCCGTTTCAGCCTGCCACGCTGCCGCAGCTCTCGCTTCGTGGTCTTTGGTATTGTTGGCAGACTGCTCTTTTGTCAGCCTACGCACTTCTTTTTCCGACACCTTGTCTGACAAAGCCAACACCGCCACTTTATCAGACGGCACGCTATACCGCTTGTCCAGCCACGCCTCACGCTCGGCAATCATGGCGGCCAGAGCCTCTTCGCCGTTTTTCTCGCCAAACAGCGCGTCCATCGCGCCCAATCGGTCGCCGTGGTTGTGCGCGAAGCTCGGCGTGATGTCGTCGGGTATCAATACCGTTTTGCCTGTGCGCGGATTGGTAAACTCAACCATATCCACATCAGGCTCGCCGCTGATACCCTCGCGCTCCGCCTGCCGACGGGTCAGTGAGGACACCGAACATTTACAACCGTAGCCGTTGGGTGGGAAGATAACCTTCCAAATATCGTGGTCAACCGGCAGGACTAAGCCGTAGTAGCGTTTATGGCTGTCGCGCGGATGCCCGGCGGCGGAATGGTTGTAGCGCAAATACGGCAGGGCTTTTTTATTTGCCTGAATCCGCTGCCACTGCCCCGCTGCAAAGGCGGTTTGCATATTGGTATTAAAGATGGTTTTCAGACGACGTGTGCTGCCGAGCTGTACCAATTTCGGCTCGCCGTCCAGCGGGTCGGTCATCACTTGCTCGCCCCACCAGCCTTTCGCCATCAAATACGGTTTTAAACGCTTTTTAAAATCGGCGAATGCCGTACCGTTTTTCTGCGCGGATTCGACGGCGTCTTTGACCTCCGCAAGCATATCCGCGTCCATCATCTTGGCGACGGTAAAGGCAAGGCTGTGCTGATACAGCCAAACGTCGTAATGCGAAAACCCGGGCAGGATTTTCTTAGCCTTGAAATGCTCGAAAGCGGCTTTATCGACCAGCCCCGTGAAGTTGTATTCAATCCCGTCCATCGCCCGCTCCGTCAGCCCAAGCCGAAAGGCCGTCTGAAACCAAACGCTGGATCAAGAGATTGTCGCCCTTGCTCAAATCAAGTTCGGACAGCTTTGCCTCAAATTCCGCGTAGTCTTTGCAGCTTTCCAATAAACCCAACACTGCTTCCATTTTCGGGCGGGTGATTGCCTGCTCCGCCGTATCGGGCGCATTATGGGCAAGAGCGTCAGACAAGCGCAGGCTGAATTTGGCGGGCGCAGGGTTTTCAGACGACGCTTTCGGGTCGCGCAGCTCGAAATGTTCCGGCTCAAAGCCCAAGATGTCGCGGTAGTAGGTTTCGGTCAACACGAGCTGCCCCGTATCCATATACATCTTGTCGCGTTCGGCGCGGGTTTTATCGACCTTGATTTCGTCTTCAAACTCAAACCATACGCCTTTGGGCGCATTAATCGGCTTGCCGTAGGCATTGTTAACCATCACGAGCGCGTCGATAAAGTGCTGTGCAGCGCGGGAGAACAGAGCGAGATACGCGCCGATACGCTCGTCGCGATTGTTTTCTTCGGTCTCTTGGCTCGCGCGGCTGGCGGTCTCAAGGTCGCTGGTTTTAACTTTGCCTAACAGCGTTTTTTGGATACGCGCATTGGCAAGGTTTTCCAGTCGGCGGAATGCCTGACCGTCCGCGCTGTTTTGCAGCATCATCACATCGTCTTCGCGTTCGATACTCAATGCGCCGCCGCTCACAAAACGGTAAAAACGGCTCATGAAACTGTCGTGGTCGTCGTTGCTGTTGGCTTGGATTTTGGCAATCAGATAAGGCTGGGCGTAGCGCGTGATGAATTGTGCCGCATAAATAAAGCCTTTTTTACGCAACGCAACCGGCGCATAAAGCCGCGCCGCCGCCATTTCGCCCGCAGGATTGGTTGAAGTGGCGCGGTGGGTAATAAAGAGATACAGCACGTCCGTATTGCAGGCTTCCTCGCCGCCGGTGCCGCGATACACCAGCGAGCCGTCGCGGTAGGGAACGTATTTCGCCAATTCGCCGCTTTTGTTGCTGATATGCTTAATCGTCAAAAAGCCGTCGGGTTCGGGCTGATAAACGTACCGACCGACACCATAGCCGCCCAAACGCGCCGTCAACACGATTTCGGCAAGTGCGGGCAGATGGCGTTTCAGCGTTTTCCACAAGCGGTCTTTGTCATCGTCATTCAAGTCCTCGCCATAAATGCGCCACGCCTTGTTCTGCATGGCGGAATGCAAATCCTCCAAACAGGCAGCCACCTCGTCATCGCTTACCACCGCGTCCAATGCCTGCTGTCTGTCCACGCCGAGACGCGAAAGCAGCGCGTCCGTGCCCTCCATATTGGAAAACAGGCTTTCCAGCGCATCTTCGGTCGCGCTCGTCAATGTCTTGATGGCGGTTTTTCGCGTTGCGCTTTTAATCAATCCGAACATATTTTCTTACTCCAAAGGTCGTCTGAAACCGTTTTCAGACGACCTTAAAATCAATACTCTTCGCCACGGTCCGCCAAAAAACCTTCAATTCCAGCGACAATAAAATGTAGATTTAATAGCCGCCCAGCCTTATAGCAGGAGACAACCTCTTGCAGATGTGCAATCGCTTTATCCAAACCACGCTCGAGGTACTCAACATCCTCTGTCAGCTCTTTTTCACGAGCGGTTATACGTTTTCCATCACACATTGTTAAATCTCCAACATCGGCACAGGCAAATCAATCGCCCGCGCTCTGTTTGATACATTGCCCGTCGTTGCCGCCATCCACAGCATATGCAACGCATCGGGGCCATCGTCGTGGTCGGCTTTCGGGAAGTGACGCAACTGGCTAATCAGCGTCTTTTGGTCGGGGTTGAGCAAAATCAGCCCGTTTGCCATATGTGGCTGTAAGGTCTCAATCCGCAACATCTTGTCCGATGACGGCTTGATACCGCGCACCGGAATATGCACACCCAAACGCGCCCCGCGCTTAATCAACTCGTCCTTGAGAAACTCTTGGAATTGCACCGTCTCCACCACCCACAATACCGGCTTGACCCGCGCCTCTTTTTGGATGCGGATCACGTCCTCGATAATCAAATCGGGCAGGCGTTTTTTGACTTGGGCAACGGTTACAAACAGACGGCCTGTTGATTTCTGATAACCGCCGACCAAAATCGCCGACGGGTCACGCCCCGCGCCCGCTTTACCCAATGACGGGTCGAGCGCGCCGTAGTACACCAAATCGTCCGGCAATTCCGACCAGTATTTGATGTTTTCGGCAAACGGCGCATCTTCGCCGCTGACCGGGTCGTTTTGGTACTCACTGTCAAATGTCGCATGGCCGTCGCGGGCGCGGATTTTCATCAGCGCGAGTACGCCGCGAGCCGCCCAGCTTGTTTGTGCGCCGCGCTCCATCTCGTCTTTGTTGGCGAGATAAAACGCCTCGGCCACCGTCTCGCCGTCGTTGCGGAAAAGTTCCTCCCAGCGGTCCCACAAATCCATGCGGTCGGGCCAGCGTTTCATCGCCTTAAACTTAATACCGTGCCAAAACGGGTTATTTAAAGTGCGATTCAGTACGCTGTCGTAATGCAAAATCGTGCCGATATAGATCACATCGTATTTCTGGCCGACCCCGCCCAGAGGCAATACCGTTTTAGTCAGCCACGCATTGAGCTTGTCGCGCTGTTCGGGATTGCGGACTTGCTCGTCATTCTCAATATCGTCCAAAACAGTTAAGTCAGGACGGTAAGGGCCGTGACGCAAACCGCGCAGCTTTTTACCGCTACCGGCCACTTGCACCTTAACGTCATTGGCCGTAACAATCGTACCGGCCTGCCATACACGGCCTTGTCCGCACACTTCTGGGAAGTCGGTTTTCAGGCGCGGATTAAATTCCAATTCCGCCTTGATGGCTTCGAGCATCGGGTATGCCTGGTCTATGCTGTCCATCACAATAACGGCATAATGTTTTTGGCCGGTCACAATACACCACAGCGTAAACAGCTGGGTAACCTGCGTCGATTTACCCTCGCCGCGCGGCGCACCCACCGCCTCATTTTCCCCTTTGGGGGAGCGGATAATCTCCGGCAGACGGCTGAATAAAAACGCATGCAGTTCGGATTTCTCAGGCGAGCGGATATAATGGGGGAAGTAGGTATTTACGAAATATTCGTAACCGCCTACCGGGTCAAATACCTTGGTACGGCGTGCAGCAATAGCCTTGGGCGACGCATCAAAGCCGTCCACTTCCGCTTCGATGACTTGGCGCAGACTGGCAGCAAGGACGGACAGGGATTTGAGGAAATCTTTGTTCTTCATTCAGACAGCCTGTAAAAATTCGCACGATTCAGAACATCCACCTTGATGGGTATAACTTACTGTTGGTTCAACAATTTCTTTTAATTTTTCAAGGTCGGAAACGGTACGATGCCGACGAAAGAAAAAAACGGGCGAGCCATCTCTACCGTTCGGATATAGCCGCTCCATCATTTTTGGAAATTCAAAGTATTCGGAGGCATCATTTAACGCATTAAGTAACTTGGCATCCGACTTTTTAAAACACCAGACACAGTTGCCTAAATATTCGGGGATGTTTAAATCAAAAGGCTGTTTTTTCCAGAAATCTAAAACATCTTGCTTTTCAGACGGCCATATATCTACCAATGGATAAATAATTTTTCTTTGGACAGCATCTGCCTTAATGCGTCTCGATTCGTCAACTCTGATACCAATAGCTGTATCAACGGCTGCCGTACCGAATTTCTCACGCGCCCACGAATTTATAACTGCCAGTTTTAGTTCTCTTGTGCAATGCGGGTTGGATACGTTAGGTATCGTATATTTTGCAATCATCGCCTGATAAGGCTCGCCATTTCTTGATGCTATTTCAAAATTGACCACCTTATGCCGAGTACCCTTGCCATGTTCAGAATTAATCACCGCTTCCAACCATACTACCGGCCAGCCAAACACTGTCTCACATTGATGTATAAACTCAAGCGTTTGTTCGTGTTCGCAGCCCGTATTGGCAAAGACAATAAATGGGGTGTAATTAGTAAACAACCCAAGATTATTCATAATCAGATGTGTCATGTACGCGCTGGTGCGACCACCGGAAAAACTAATCAACAAAGGTTCTTTATCCAAACTTCTTCTCCACTTCCGCCCCAAACGGCTCCAATACCTCCACAAAGGCAGGCAAATGTTTGGGGTGTTTTTCTTGCACAAACGCCATCAAGAACTCAATCAATTCCAAAGCCGTCGCCAGTTTTGACGTTTCCGGCATCACACGGGCATTGGCTGATACGGTTTTGGTAAACGCATCGGCCAGGCTGGCCAACAGCTTCGCACGGTCCGATGGCGGCAAATCTTCGGTACTCGAATCCTGCAGCATCGTCATCGTGCTGTTGTACTGCACCATAAAACCGGCCAACATCGCACGGCTCAAGTCCTCAATACCGCCGCCGGCCAAAGTGTAGGCGGCGCGCATCTTATCCCAGTCGTCGCCTTTTTCCTTATCCGCACGTTTCCACGCACGCGCAGTGGCCTGCGGGATTTCGCACATCAAGGCCGCCGTTTCCAAAGTTTGCTCGCCGCTCACATAGAGCCGGCGTAACTTTTCACGGATTTCTTGCGGGTGAGCCATAATTACAGTCCCATTTTCGCTTTAAGCAATTCCCAGCCGACCGTAATCACGCCGCCGCCGATCGCGCCGAATGTAATGGCCGTGCGTTTCGTGTCTTGGCGGATTTGTGCAATTTCCGCCTGCATTTCCTTCTGATTTTTCAGAGTTTGATCAGTCTTGTTTTCAATACGCGCCAAGGCTTCCAAAATCGGGTCGCTCATGATTTGTCCGCTTTCCTGTCCAGTTTTTCGTTTACTTTTTCCAACTTGTTTTCAATTCGTTCCAAGGCCGCCGCAATATTAGTGCTGTCTGCCTTGGCGTCCTGCTTGGTGTGATAGGAGAGCTTGACATTGTGTAGCTCCTCTTTAAGGTCGTCGATGCGCTTGTCCGCCTCTTTCAGGCGACCCGAAATGCCGTTGACCCAAAACCAAAACGCCGCCGTTGCAATCGGCCACAAGGTTTTAAAACCAAATTCAAAGTCCATTTAAAACCCCTTTAAACCGGCACATCGCCGAATACGATACGCACCGCATAGCCTTCGGGATTTCGGCTCGCCGCCTCGACCTTTTGGCCGTCAAAAAAGACTGAGTAATATTTACGCAAAATACCAATCACATCAGCAGGGGCGGTCGCCGAAAACTCCACACAAAAGGTCGTCTGAAAATCCTTATCCATACGCACTGCGTACTCAATGCCTGCCTTATCCAACAGGTCGGAAACATGAATGACAAACGGCTCTTGCTCGCGTGCGCGGCTTAAGCCCAATTCCAAGTCCGCATGGCGGCAGGCGACCGTGCGTTGTACCAAATCACGATAAGTCGTCATCGCGCGCCCTCCGAACCGTCAACTGCCGCTTGACTGTTGACCCAATCGCGCCAAGCCTGATTTTGGTTTTCCAACTCTGCCACATAGCCGCCAAACTCGGCGGCGTGTTCCAACAGCGTGGCCGTCTTGCCGTCTTTCGGCGGATTCGGGCGCACCGGCGCGACCATCAACGCGGCAGGCGGTGTCGGCATGACCGCCTTTTCGACAACTTTAATTTCCGTAGCCGAGGGCGCGGTTGTAGAGCTGCAGGCCGTGAGAGCCAAAGCCGTCAATACAATTACCGCTTGCATTTTTACGGTCTTGAGTAAGGACATTTTCGATTTCCTTTTTATTTTCCGTTTTCAGACGGCTGACTTCCGCCTGTTTTTTCGCCAAAGCCATGCCGACGGCGTGTGCCTTGACTTCATATTTTTTAGCTTCCGCGCGTGCCTGTTCCAGCTCGCGGGCGTAGTTTTGAGCCGACAACAGCAGGGCTTGCGCCTTGTCTTTTTCCATCTTGTCGATGACCGCCTGCTGCTTCGTAAAAGCCGACTTGTAGCCTTGATGGTGCGACACAGCCAAGCCCGTGCCGATAAGTGCGATGATGGCAATCGGTTGCCAGTTATTCGCCAGCAGTTTCACGAGATTCATTCTCGACCTCCTGACGTTTCACGCTGACAAACGAGCGTGCCACCGCATATCCGCCGACAATGCCCAAATACACCGCCCAAATTTCCGCCGACGGGTCGGGCAACATCACAAACTTAAACGTCCCCGCCGCGCAGGCAACGTTTGCCCACAGTTTCGAGTGCGACACATTGCCTGTCGCCGGGTTTTTAAAAATATTCAAAATACGCATTGCTATTCCACACTTTTGGTTTGCAGGTGCCGTTTCAGCATTTCCTGATAATTGGCCAGTTCGCCCTCCGCAAATTCGAACGCAGCCAAGTCTGCCTGTTCGCTTGCCTCGCGGCTTTTGGCCGACCATAGCTCAATCATCTTTTCGTAAAACTCAACCTGTCCCATGATTAACGACGATTCTTGCGTTTACGCGCTGCGCGTTTGGCTGCCGCCACGCCTGATTTACCCAAGCGCAGGCTCGGATGTTGTTTCAAAGAGCCTACCCGAACAGGGCTTGGCGTGATTTGGATTTCAGGTAACAGCGGTACGCCAAAACCGTTTTTCAACTTTGCCCAATAGGCAATAGATAAAGCAATCAAAGACTTTTTCATACCTTCGCCGCTCCCAATTCCATCGCAATCGCGTCCGCAATCGCGCGGCAGATGCCCCATTTAGTAGCCTTAAACAAGGCCAAATCAGTGTCGTTGGTTATGAAAAAAGGTTCAAACACAATGCCGCCTGCCTGCGCATACGCCAGACGCGTATGCTGGCCGGCATTGTCGGGCTTAAAGCCGTCTTCGCCGCGCAGTTTCCAGCCGGTTGCCTTCGCAACAGCCTTGCTCAACACCTGACACCAGCGTTTGTTTTTTGGCGTGGACAGGGCTTCGATGCCTGTCGCCGCCTTACTGACGGCTGCGTTGGTGTGAAACTCAATCGCCACTGCCGAGCCGCGAATCAGCTTTACAGCTTCGCGCAGCGGCATATTGCCTTTGCCCGTGCCGTCGGTTTTAACGGTCAAGCCGTAGTCATCGCGCAAGATAGATGCCACGATGTTGCGCATATCCTGCGCCAAGTCCGCCTCACGGTCGGAGCCGTTGCACGCGCCCGGGTCGGTGTTGCTGTGGCCGGCGGTTAAAGTTACAGTTTTGCCCATAAACATCTCCGAAAATCAAATCACAATTTATTTTTAAAACCTTATTTAACCTTTTCAGATGGCATAAGACGGTCGGCACAAATGCACTTACTGTTCCGCAGACAAAAAAAAGCCCTGCAAAAAGCAGGGCAAAGGTCCACTCACAAGAAACACACAACACAATCAAGCTACAAATAAATCCGTCTGCGCTCTTGCCGCCGCCTCGCGGTCGGCCTCTTTCAAAATGTATCGTATATTGCGCGTAGACAGCCGATGAGCCAGCACCAGCTCGCGCACAATAAACAAATCGCTCAAACCTTCCGCGCTCATCGCATCATACTGGCGGCGGATGAACCGGTTGCGCAGTTCGCGCATCGCGTCCCAGCAGCGCGGAATGGCCAAGAAAGGCTGACCGGCATAAGCTCGCTCCAATCGTCCCGCAGCCTCCTCACCAATGTCCTCGACCAGTTGTGCGTGTAAGATACGGCTCTGGCGCGTATTGCGGCGGCGATTGGAAATCGGGTAATTCGTCCCGCCCCAAACCTTGACCATGTGAAACGCCGCTTCAAGCCCGATGACCGTAATCATCGCTACCACGCTCTGCGGCAGAAGATGTTTCACATCCTCAAAGTCCTGCTCTGTCATTTCCCAACTTACACTCATTCCTATTCCTCCTTCTTCCTTCGGTTCGCCGCAATCTGCAACGCCGCCACCAGCTTGTGCATATTGCCGTCGGACAACCATTCCACGCGGTCAACCTTAAACATTTTTTTCGCCGTACCGTGCGCATAATTCCAAGTCCAGCCGTTATCCAGCAGCAGGGCTTCGATTTTGCGCATCATCGGGTCGGCGGAAGAGCGGCGGTTCGGCCGTCGGCCTGCCGTCTTTTTCGGCTGAAACCCATGCTGGCGCAAATCCTCGACCACGCGCTCCAGCTCAGGGATACTGCACTCAGTACACGACCGCTTGCCCGTCACGCGCTCCAACACCGCGCGATAGGTACCGTCATCCAAGCCCAGCTCCTTTTGAGCAATCTTAATTTTCGCAATCAACGCCCGGCGCATTATTTCTCCAATACAACATATAGTATAAATTAGCGAATATTATACCAATAAAATACAATATATAGTATTAAGTCGATGTTTTTTTTTTGCGAAACTGATAGGCACAAAAAAGGCCGTCTGAATAATTCAGACAGCCAAAATTTCAAAACCTTAATTAACGGCCACAAATACGTTTTGATTTACTAATACTGCCGTCTTGGCATACAAACTTATCCCCCGCACAATGCGACACACCGCCTTTTTTACCCGAACAAGGCTGACGGCCCTTAGCTTGTACAGTTAAAGGCATCGACACCAAAGCCAAAGTTACGCAGGCAATTAATAGTTTCTTCATGATTTATCCTCATATGATATAGTCAAAATGTTGTTTGATTATACGCAATATGACTACAAACAAAAAGGCTGCCTGAAACAGGTTTTAAACCCCATTTCAGACGGCCTTTAATCATTCCCTATTTTATTCTTTCGTCTGACCACGTCCGGCAATAAAAGCCAAAACTACAGTAGCAAGAGAAGCTCCCATCAACAACGCGCCTGCTGTAGGCGAACCGCTGTAAATCAAATAAACGGAAATAGAGGCAAAAACAATAATTGACCAACAGGCAAACCATTGCCCACGTTTTTTAATATTTTGCTCTTGTTTTAGATACTCAAACCGTTCTTCCTGATCCTTTGTCTCAAATTGTAAGCGTGCAGACTGCTCTTTTTCCGCCATTTGCATAATCCGCTCTGCACCATTCGGAATAATGTTATTGTAACTTACCATGTCTTCAGGGGTAGGCAAAGGCCCCTGATGATGACGGGCAATAATCTGTTGAATTAAGCGTGGACGGTCTTCTATTTTTTCTAAGAGCTCTTGCTCTTCTTGTGCTGGAAAAACCAAACCGCCCGTATCTGTCGAGCGGTTTTTTAATTCATCTTCATTGTTCATCGTGTCGCACTTACCTTTTTGACTGCTTTTCTAAAATCGCTGCCTATACTCAACCAATCGTTTGTTAATGCTTGACGGTCATTCTTTTGTTTGTTTTTGACTGGAGCATCAGTAGATGCTGCAATCAGGCCGAAAGACGAAATGAATCCGGCCAGCAGTGCTTTTCCTGGTCTAGTAATTTTCATCATCTTTCCTTCTATCACTTGTTAATAACGAAGTTAATCTTCTTATAATTCTAATACATTCATTCAAATAAAGCGAACCCTAGTGAACGCCAGCGAACTCTAACGGACGGGATTTACTTACCACCTTACATCATGAAAAAACAACATATTGTGTTTTATATTAAAAATATTTGGAAATATTGGAATATATGGTTTATTGTAAAAATTTAACAGAAGATTTAAACAGCTTGTTAAAACTGTTGTTAAATCCCCTGTTAAAGACTTTAAAACACTTCTACGCCAACTCCTGCTCAGTAGGCTCAATCACAAAATCCTCAAGCCCCGACACAATCTTAATCCCCGGCACTTGGCCGTCTGAAAAACGCTCTTTTTGATTCAGGATGGCATCTTTGTCGATTTCCTTTTTTGTGCGGACAAACTCGGCAAAGGCGGATTTCTCCGAGAGCCACGCCAAGACGGCAGCCACGCCCGTTACCTTGACGGATGGCGGACGGATGCGCCATTTAATCAGGCCGGTGGTAAAGTCCACAGTTTTGGTTTTACCGTTTTCCGTCAGCTCGTCCTTATGTGCCTCGCAGTATGCGGCCACACGTTCGGTCAGGCTCATGATTTCGGCACACATCGGCGCAGCTTTGGCGGCATATTCTTCTTCGATGACCGCTTTTTTGTCTCCGGCTTCGGTTTCCAGGCGTTTGACTTCGCGCTGCAAATCGCCGATTTTACGGATAAACGCAGTAACTTCCGCTTTGTCTTGTGCCGCTTCGATAGCGGGTTGTTTGATTCGGGTTTTAGCCATTTGCTTTTTCCTCCAGTTTGTTGAGTAGTTGATATACTTCGCTTGCTTCAAATCCTTTAGTCTCAGCAAAACTGATAAAGGCATCCCAGTCTTGCTCTAAATATTCGTCCAATAGACGGTACTCATGCGGTTCAATCATGATGTTTTCCTTTAATCTTGATCTGATAAGTCTCGTAAAATTTGACTTAAAAAATTCTCGTGGAGTGCTGTTTGCCTTTTTCTCAGATAGCCTGCTGCAGCATGTCCGGCAAAGATTGCAGGAGTTTTTTCACTATCATCTCCCAATCCTTTGATTTCAAAATCAAATAAGCTTTTGGTACTATCTTTAATGGTAATAATGACTTTAGCCATTTTCTTTTTCCTTTCTTAGTTTACTTTTCGGTCTGCATCTCTCAACTGTCTTGCCAGTTGCAATGCTTTTAAATTAGTGACAGCAGCCTTGATAAATCCTTCCGTATCTCGGGCGGCATCACTGCATACGCTGTCTAAAAATTCCGTTGTCAACGCAGCCATCAGGTCGGGAGCTTGATACTCACCGTTTATCTTGATTTCGGGCAACTCGACGCGACACTTCCCATTTTCCGCAATGATTTTAAAAACATACTCTTTCATTTCACTTACCTTTCTTGTTTAAAACATCTTTCACTTCCGCCATTTTCTGACGGCCTTTTTCCTTATCCGGCGCGGGCTTTGCCAGCATCGCCCTTGGTATCAACCGTGGCGGCAGGTTGCGGAGCAGTTCGGCGGGGTGCGGCCATGTTTCCGCCGCCTGCAATACCTTAAACCCCGTCTGAATCCGTATCGGGTCATACTCCGGCGAGACGATTTCTTTTTTCTCCATCAGTTTCCGATACCAAATTTCCGCAACTACCGGCATATCCTGCGCTGCCGGTCGGTTGGGTAGATTGAGCGCGGCAAGCAATGTAAAACCTGAAGCGATTTCTCGTTTCGCCCAATCTTCTCCTGCCCATTCGCCCAAGGCTGCCACACCCTGCCGCAGCTTGGACGGTGCGCCGCCTTCGCCCCCTCTCCCCGTGGGAGAGGGCTGGGGAGAGGGCACCCCCGAACCCTGCCACTGGCTGATAATCTCCAGCAAATAACCATGCGACTTTAAGGGCAGTTTCAGACGGCCTTGGTCGCGGGCATTAACGGTTTCATTAAAACCGTGAATCCAAGCCTCGGTAGGAGCGGGGAAACAAACCCCGTCGCGTGCCGCCTCCTGTGCCTTAATCATCGGCAGCAACTCATTCAGCAGTTTCGCGGTACGCGCCCAAGAGAGCTGGGACTTGGCGGGGCGGAACAAACCGATATACCGTATCGCCGCCTTGCCCATTTCAGCATCCATCTCCAACACAGCCCGCAATACAGACGATGCGTCGGCATCGTTGATTAAGCTGTCCAGACTATGCACCGCCCCGCAGTTCGGGCATTTGATGTTCATTGTTTATCCTTCCAAACATCGCCACCAGCCTGTACATTTCCATTGCCTTTTACGATTTGAACATTACCTGCCAAGTGATTTTCAAGTTCAGCTTGTTTATCGATCCATGTCTTAAACTCTGACCAAGTTTCAAACTTAGTTTGCTTGTCACGCATCAACCTGCCCAACTTAATGCCCAGATAAGACAAAAACATCAAACCGCTGATAAATGTCCAAAACACTGAGGCTGACCAATGGCTGATATACACACAAAACCCTAACATCGCCCCCGTGAAAACATCCTTGATGATGCTTTCCAAAACACTTTCACTCGCGTTGTACGCAACAAAGTTTTTACTTCTGATTTCAATCATTTAACCACCCCAAGAATCGCCAAAAACGCCACAAGGACAACAATCAACCCAAAAAACATACCGCAGGCATCCAAAACAACAGCTTTAGTCCGCTGCTTAAACCAGTTTTCAATCAGGCTCATCAGTGCCAAAACCACCAGTGCCAAACCAATCAGCCCGCAGATCAAGAGATAAATCATCATTCCAATGCTCATGACGCTTCTTCCTTCAAAAACGTTATCCAATGTGTCTGTGTTTGGTTTTGCTTATGCTTCATGCTAACGTGCCCAATAAGTGGTTCTACGTTAGTCAGAGCAAGAATCTCTTTCACAGGGATTTGATTTTCACTCCACTTAAAAATCAATATGCCGTCAGGACGCAATACCCGGAAACACTCAGCAAACCCTTTACGAAAATCTTCTCTCCACTCATTGCCCAACACCCCGTATTTTTTTGCAAGCCAAGATTTTTCTCCCGCTCTTTGTAAATGAGGCGGATCGAAAACCACTACTGCGAACGTGTTGTCAGGAAAAGGGATATTTGTAAAATCCATAACCACATCGGGATTAATTTCCAGTTTGCGCAGATATTTCCGGTCTTTCAGTAGATGGATTTCTTTGCGTTTATCGCCGAAAACAGCTTCAGGGTTATTTTTATCGAACCACATCATCCGGCTGCCGCAACACGGGTCTAATACCTTCATCACGCTTCCTCCCATAAAGTTATCGCCCGAGCCAAAGTTTCCGCCTCCGCCGTTTTCCACATCCCGTCCGGCGCACGCGCGGCAATCACAAATCCCTCGCCGTCCTTCTTCATGAGCATCAGCTCGCCACGGTCTTCGATCCATTCGGTAATTTCTTTTTGATTCATTTCTTAAATCCTTTTAAATCAACATCTTATATTTTCAATAAGGCAAAAAAATATAGAGCAACATCAACGACTTACCGTTTTAATTGTCGTCATGCCATTTACCTGTCATGTGCAACACGACGATTCGGGCCAGCATTTCAAGCCAAATCCCCAGCAGCACCAACACCGCCAATCCGACAACAAACCAAATCATTTTTTCTCCTCCTTCTTGTCAACAGGCCGTCTGAAACGCGCCTGATATTCTTCGATTTCACGCTCCCGGCTTTTTTGCGCCATTCGCGCCGTCGTACGCCTGCGGTGTTGTCCCCAAGCCTGCCAATCCGTATTACGTCGTCCGAAACTCATTTCACACATCCTTTCAAAATCGCCTTATCACCATATTTCGCGCGGATTTCCTTTACCGCCCGATCCAAAGCCTCTTGTTTCGCCGTAGGGCTCAATGGCTTATCGCTCATAAACAATCCCCTTCATTTTTTCCTCCGTACTCATCGACTCGTATTGCTCGCCCAAGGCTTGAGCCTCCAAGTCCGCCATCCGCTCGCGGCGTGACATTTCCAACTTCGCCGCCGACACCACCGGCTTAGAGCAGCTGTGAAGCATCGTTCCCACCAAAACCGCCCAAAACAACAACCAAAAAGCCAAACCGATCCACTTGGTTTTCCGTTCGCAAAACAAATTAGACATTTTCCTATTTCCTTATAAATCAATTACTTAATATTTTCTTAAGGCAAAAAAATTATTGCGCACCCAATCCGCCTTAACCTGCGCCGCCCATTCCTTGGCTTCCTCTTTGCTCTCGAAGCGTTTCCGCAGTCGGCGGATTTGCAACCATGCGAAGCCTTCTTTCCGCTTGCCGCGTATATCCGCACGCCAAATCTTCCGCCGTTTATGGGTTTCATAATCGTGCCAAGTGTCCTCATAGACTCCGGCGTGTACCGCATATTCGTGTCTCATTTCAGCCAACCTTTTTACGCTTTTCGCATGGTTTAATTTCACACTTTTGACATGCCCGCCAGTGCTGCATTTTGATAGGGTTATGCGTCGGAGCGGGGGAGAGAGAGATTTCAATACATTCGGCTCGTTCCATCCGTCGACCTTCAAACGGACACATCACCTTGCGAAATACATCCGCCACTTTCGCAGCAACTTTGTCAGGCTTGCCGTTGTATTTGCCGTTCAAAATCAGACTGATGCTTGTCGCGCTGTATCGGAGTTTTGCCGCAGTCTTCATCAGTCCGTCTTTCTCGACCTCTTCCTTCAAAACCGCGTACCAATCTTCTTTCATATAATCTTTTTTATTCATAATCAGGAACCTCCCTTAATACAATTTCGTTTATATTTGGGTCGTACACCTCTCTGACAGCCAGCAGCTGCGGTGCTTTCGACCCTGTATTCTTCAAAAGGACAAACGATTTTTTCCGAGCGTTGCCCGTATTTTTCAGATAACCCGCTGCTTCAAGGTGTTGAGCATAAACCTTGGCCATACTGCGGCTGACAGGGTGTGTCATATTGACGTGGGCCGTCAGGCTGTCCAAGTCAAAGGTTTTCAAAATCCGCATCGTTCGCCACAAGGCTTCCGTTACCGGACATTTCAACGGCTGACCGTCATCAGACAAGCGGGGCGCATCCACACCCGCATCCCGCTCCAGTCGGTATCCGTACGGGCTGCAAAAGTCCGAACCCTTCTGTATCGACACAAACCCGCCTTTATTAAGAGCTTTCAGATACGTGTACACCGTATTCCCGCTCAGTTGGCAGGCTTTGGCGATTTCAGAGACCGTCTGAAGCCTGTCCTTATTGCCCCGCAGACAGTTCCAAATCTCTTGTCGGCGGTTGCGGGGCTTCGTCAATGTCGTCACGCTCATAATTTGACCCCGCGTTTAGGTGCTTCGCCCTTGTACAGATCGGCTTTCGCACAAACCTCGCGCGTTACCGTATCCAAGCCTTGCTGGTTGGCAAGCTCCAACAGATTGACCAAATTGACCGTTACGCGGCGTACCGAGCCGTGCGCCAAATCCACCAAATAAGACAGCGCATCTTTTTCAAACGTCAAATCAGGTGCGTAAACCTTCGCCAACTCTTCCGCGTCTGCCAAATCGACAGGCTGCGCAGGTACCCAAGCCAACACGCGACCGTGGAAACGCTCGAATTTCTTCAGCTTGGTCGGCAACATCTCCTCGCCCACCAACATCAGCGGGGCTTGGCTGCCCTCGTAGATGTCGCGCACCAGCTCGACCAATCCCTTATGCGTAACCAAATAGTCCGCCTCATCCAAAATCAACGGACGTTGGCTGGCGGCCAACTGTTCGCAGATCACATCCAAACAACCCGCCGCCGTCCGGGCAGGCGGCAAGCCCATCTCGAAGCAGATTTTTTCCAACAGCGTCTTTTTGCTCCATGCGCTGCGCAGCTGGACATAGTAAGCTCGTGTCTCATTCGCCACCGCCACCGTCGCCGTCGTCTTACCGAAACCCGAAGGGCCGTACAACACACCCAAACCCGGCAAACCGTCCTGACGGTTAACCAAACGCTCCATCGCAACGGAGACCAAAGACAGATTGTTGATATTTGCAATTTTCATTTTTAAAATCCTTTTAAATTAGTGAATAAACCTTGTTTAAAACCCCGAAAGGTCGTCTGAAATCAAGCCAGCATCGCCCGTTTGGACAACGCCTTATACTCATTGCTTTGCGGATACCGCTCCAGCCATCTTTGCGCCTGCGGCGGCAAATCCGTCTGACCGCAAAGACGCTGATACAGCGCAAACCGCTCCGATGCTTCGGACGGTACCGACCATCCCGCAGCAGCTTCCGTTTCAGACGGCATTTCCACCGTCTTCACTGCCACAGCCTCGACCGTTAAATCGTCCTCACGGTTTCGGCGTGCTGCCAATGCGGCAGCCTTAGCCTTGATTTGACCCATATCCAGCACCATCCCCCCGATATTGACCGAGTCCTGATGTTCGATGGTCGGTACGCGGCGTTCTTTCAGGATGTTTTGTTGTTGAAGCTCGTTGCGTTTCAGACGCTCGTCGTTGCGTTTGTCTTCCGCGCGCTCCAAGACGCTGACAGGCATATAATCCGTCGAATTTCCATGCCATTCCGCTTTGCAGATAAGGCGGCCGACATCGTCGTAAATCCAAACCCAAAGCGCGTCCTGCACGTCGTAGCCGACCCTGACCGTTTCGCCGTTGAACTCCATCAGTTCGGCGGAATAATAAGTATTGCTGAACAGCGATACCTCTCCGCGCCGTACCGTGCGCATCACCTGCGGTCGGAACAAATACCCTTCCTCCTCCGGCGACACTCTCGGCGGCTCGCCAAACTCCGCCACCTTCAAAGCCCAAAACTCATTAGGCGACATATGCCGGCGTTTGCCATCGCGGTCGGTAAACTTAGGCAGCGAACGGTGCGGTCGGTCGTTATATTCGTCCACCACCCGTTCGATATAGCCCTTAAACTCATCCCAAGTAGGAATCGGCGAATTCAAAATCTTCCCGTGCAGGCGGACTTCCTTACGCGACAACTTAAACAGCTTCTGCCGCGCCTCGTCGTCCATATTTTTTCCCACAAAAGACGGCAGGTTCGCCGCCGCCCGTGTGAAAATATTATGGCTGCGTTCCGACGCGCCCTTCGCTTGCGAGTTATAAGCCCGCGAATGCGTCATCGTCATACCCAGCCTGCCCATCAGACCCGTTGCCTCATCCGTCATCATCAAGTTTTCAAAGCCACGACCCCAGTCCACATACCAAAGCGCACCGATGGCCGCGCGGCTCGCGTGGCTTAAAGCCTCAAGCACGGTAAACCGGCTTTCCGCCAGCCCCACGCTCCAGCCCATACACCGTCTTGTGCCAACGTCCAAAACCGTCGTAATTTCAGGTCTGAACGGCAGCCCCGATAACGGATTCAACACCTCCGCATCAAACGTATGACCGTCGGCGGTGTAGATGGCGGCAGGTTTCAAGTGCAGGAAATCGCGCCGTTTGTGCGGCAGGATATTTTTCAAATCCCGCGCGCCGCGTCGTCCGCGTTCACGCTCCACATTGCCAAGCTTGCCCAACCACCGGCGCACCTGATGGATACTCGGCACATCGCCCCCTCTCCCCGTGGGAGAGGGTTGGGGAGAGGGCAAAGCCTCCAGCCTGTTCACAAACAAGCGGTAAGCTTCAGAAACAGAAGGCTTCATCGGCAGCCGGTAGCATTCCAAAAACACCGGCAGCCAAGACGGGACGTTCATATCCTCGGTTCTAGATTTCGGCGCGAGGCTGTTAGATTCCCGCGCCGCAAACCACCTCTTGATGGTCCGTACGCTCGGCAGCTTCCCACCGCCGCCGCGCCCGTCGGCAGCCAAAGAAAACAGCTTCGCAATATGCTCGAAGCCAGGCATCTTCGCCTGCGTCAAAACAGTCGTCATCGCCGCCTCCTTCGACACACCCGATTCCGCCATTACCAGCTCGACCGCAGACAAAACCCCGCGTCGTGCCGATTCGCACAGCCGTTGTTTCTCCGTCGAGCCGTCCGCAACGCCGATGGTAAGCTGTCCCCCTCGCACATCGGGAGAGGGCAGCCCCGCCTCCTCGCCGCCTTTTTCTTCATAAGAAGACAGGGGGGCGGGCAAATCTGACAAACCGCCCAAAACCTCGTTCAGCTTCTTCGCCTGAATCAGTTTCAACACCTCTGGGGGCGGTGCATATTCGCGGCGTTTGCCGTTTTTCCCACCCTGACAAGAGGCTTCAATAAAAGACCACTTCTCTCGTTCAACCTTATATAAGATTGCTCTGTTCGTCTTAGGAAATTTTTCCAAGTTCATTTCCAATAACTCGGAAATCGAATAATGCGTTTTCATGCTGCCGCCTCTTTATATAAATAAGCATAGCGGGGGCGGATGCGCCGCCCGTCTTTCGTCCACCGTTCAGGCCACAGCTCATACAAGGGCTTGCCCAACACTTTCGCAATCGCCATCTCGCCGGCAGTCGACGGCTTTCTCAAAGCCTGACGCACTGTGCTTTCGCCTATACCTGCCATCGCAGCCACATCGGCAAGCGACAGTCCCTTCATTTTGATTTCCGCCCGTATCATTTCAGGATGCATACCACTCATCGTTTTCCTTTCTTTATTATCTAGACAGGTCGTCCGCCGTTTCAGACGACCTGTTTAACCTTATTAAATTCGACGAATAAAGTTCCAAGTATCAGCATTCAAACCTATAGCACAGGCATCGTAATAACCGCCTTTCACTTCGGTTTTCTCTCCACCCAACCATTCGATGACGAATTTTTTAGTCTTCCCGCGACCATATTCCAATATCCGCCCCACTGTACTTTCTTGATTCATATCCCAATCGTTCATCTGCATAATATTTGCAATGTGCTTCATTTTGATTCCTTTCTGTATAAAGTATCTAAGCAAAACCGCTTAATCGGTCGTCCGAACCGTTTCAGACGACCTGTTAAACAGTCTCCTTCCTGACGGGCCGAATACCCGTCATTTTTTTGGCTATTTCCAAATTGTTAAAGAACACTGCAAAATCGGTTATACTGTTTTAAAGTTGCCGTTTCGCTGTTTTTAAAATTATATAACTTGGAAATTATTTCGCAACTAAAATTTCCATGCTTTTCTATGTTGTTTTGACAAGTGATTGTTTTAAATATGAAAATAATTTCTAAGATTTTTTCCATGTTTTTAATTGGAGCATGGAAATGAAAGAGCCAAAATTCAGCATCTCTGAAATTCAGAATTTGATTACCCAGTTGAATCTGATAAGCCTGCCGAATACAACACGCGCCATTCAATACAGGGCAGAAAGAGAACATTGGGAATATGAAGAAGCACCTTCACAAGGTGGGAAGAAAGGTGTTAAAAGAATCTACCCTCTTCCTCCTTATGTTATTGATGAATTGGAACAAAAAGGCTTGCTCCATTTGATAGATGGCGCGGAAACAGACACACCGCTTGAAGTCCGCAACACTCAACCCGATGTAGCGCATATCGAAAATATGGATTACGCAGACTGGGCGGCACGTCAGGATACGCGCGACATCGTACCCGTCCGCTATTACAAAGAAGTCTTCGCCAGCGCAGGCAGCGGCGCAATACCGTGGGATACCAACCCCGAAGCCATGTGGTTCCGAACCGCCTTCTTCAAACACCTGCAGCTCTCCCCCGCAGACTGCTTCTGTACCCGTATCGACGGGGACAGCATGTTTCCAACCCTAATCGACCAAGGCACCGTCCTATGGCAAACCGCCACGCGCTACACCCGGGAAGGAATCTACCTCTTCCGGCAACAAGACGAACTCCGAGTCAAACGCCTGCAACGCCTGACCGCCGATACACTCAACATCATCAGCGACAACCCAAATAAATCCATCTACCCGACAACCCAACTGACCCTGTCCGCCTCCACCCCCGCCGACTTCCAAATCCTCGGCAAATACCTCTGGAGCTGCGGCATATCAAAATAAACAACTTCCCGATAATTCCCATGACAAAAAAAGCGCGAAACCGACAAAAAACTGTCAGATTTCGCGCTTTTTTCGCAATTCTAAAATTTCCCCCACTTTTTTAAATTTCCTTAGTCTTTCAATAATTTCCGCCTTTTTTTCTCGTTATATATCTATGACAAAACTAACACCACCCCACACATACAGCGTCCAGCTTAAATAAGACGACAGCACAGACACAATCAGGCAGGAAGAAATCAACACTTTACCCCAAGAGCCGACCATGTGCGCCAACACGCCCGCCATAGACGGATTAGCCATTGCTGCAATATCCGCACGAGGCAAAATGCCTTGAGCCAAGACGGTAATTGCCACATACATGGCCAGCGTCAAGCTGACGCCGATAATGGTTGCTCGACCGACATCAGCACGACTTCGCGCATGCTTGGACAAAACCGCCGCACCCTCAATACCGGTAAACACCCACAGCGTAATCAGCATTGTGTTTTTCACCTGCGTCATCAGGCTGACATCAGGATTTTCAGGCGTAGCAAGGCTCGCCCCTGTCCAATCGGACATAAACACTTCGGTTTGAAAGAAATAGGCTGCCATACCAATAAATAAAATCAGCGGAAATACTTTGACTGCCGTCGCAATCAGGTTCACTCCTGCCGCTTCTTTAATACCGCGCACCACCAACCAGTAAATCAGCCACACAATTACTGATTCTCCAACAAAAGCAGCAAATGTGTTGCCTTTGCCGAAAATCACGTTGTCCGGCGTATCGACAAATCCGCCTACTGCTTCAAACGCAACCACCAAATAGCCGACAATACCGACCGTGGTGCAAAGCCAATAGCCCCACGCCGAGAAAAAACCCATCAAATCGCCGAAGCCGTCGCGGGCGTACGTATAAATACCGCCATCCAATTCGGGCTTAAGTTTGGACAAGGCCGAAAATGACAGGCCGAGGAAGATAATGCCCACACCGGTAATCA
The DNA here is from genome assembly GCF_051962515.1 of Neisseria sp. P0009.S007. Classification (NCBI taxonomy): domain Bacteria; kingdom Pseudomonadati; phylum Pseudomonadota; class Betaproteobacteria; order Neisseriales; family Neisseriaceae; genus Neisseria; species Neisseria sp. P0009.S007. The sequence goes on from NZ_JBQCVF010000002.1 coordinate 49,209, forward strand.
GCCAACCCAACAGCAAAGCCTGCGAACCTGCAACGGCAGCCATATTCTGCGGCAGGCTGAAAATACCCGAACCAATCATGGAACTGATAACCAAGGCCGTCAGCGCGGCCAAGCCGATTTGAGATTTTTGCGACATGTTTATTCCTGATTTTTATCATTATGTGTTTGTGAAGCGACGGCATTACCGGCTTTTTTAGCCTGTTCTAACCGTATCAAAATATTATGCAGCTGCTTTCAGACGGCCTTAAATCCTTGCGCCAACGCACGGATATGTTCAGGTGCGATACCGCAGCACCCGCCGATGATTTCAGCACCCAAATCCGCCCATTGTCTCGCCCATGCCAAATAATTTTCCGGCGTGGCATCAGCGCGAATCGGATCCAAACCATCGTTGGCCTCGTTCATCTGTCCTTGTACCGGTTCAAATGCATTGGCGTAAACACCCAGTTTCAGACGGCCTTGGGCTTCATGTGCCACTTTCAAAGCTTCTGCCATTACTTCAGGCTGACTGCAATTGAACAACATTGCCACCGCACCTATTTCTACCGCGAAATCCGCCGCCTCGTGCACGTTTTCCCCCGAACGCAACACCGGTACATCATGCGGCATCGTATCTTCCAAAGTAAACGACACCCAAAACGGCTTACCGTCATCAGGCAGACTGTTGCGCCAGAAACGCGCTTCTTCCAAGCTGGATACGGTTTCTGCCAACCAAATATCAGCAAACGGCATCAAACCCGATATTAAAGGGCGCGCCAAAGCAGGTGCGACTTGTTTGTCAAACAAGTCAGGGCGGTAAGAACCGAATAACGGCGGCAGGCTTGCGGCCACTTTTGCAGTAGTCCCGCTTTGTTCCACCGCTTCACGCGCCAAACGGCCGGAAAGCCTTGCCCATTCGGCAGCTTGAGCATCAAAGCGCTCCTGCCCGATATGAAACGGTACAAGCGCATAGCTGTTGGTCGTAATCACCTGTGCACCGGCCTGGAGAAAATCCAAATGCGTTTCACGCACAATATCCGGTGCTTCCATCAAAGCCAAAGCAGACCATTCCGGCTGACGAAACGGTGCGCCGCGCCGATGCAGTTCACGCCCCATTCCGCCGTCTAAAATCGTTACTGTCATGATCTACCTCCAATGATGAATTTTTAAAATCGCCATTCTACGCTTTTTTAACTCCTTACCTTTAATCTATGAAAAACTAAACTTATGCAGCTTCGTTATATAAAAGGCCGTCTGAAACTGGATTTCAGACGGCCTTTACGATTATTTCACAAACCGTGCATCTGCCATAAACGGCCGTGTAGCGGCTGGTTTAGCGGAATAGAAGCGGGAGAAAGTGCTGTCGATTTTAGTCTGTATCGGCTTACCGTCCAATGTTGCCGATGCTTCCAATTTCACACCACCGCCACTGGTTTCGCCTAATTTCATATTTGGCAACGTCAGTTTGGCAATATTGAGTTTCACATTTCCCACTTTGGTATCGGGGGACATCAGCTGCTTACCGACCGGACGGATTTTTTCACCCTCATCATGAGGCGCGGCACCACCGTTATCGTCAACCACGCCGATATTAATCAATCTGGCAGACGCCAAATCCATCTTGCCGTTTTTGACCGGAATACCGACAAACAGTTTTACGCCGCGATGAATGAACGTATTGTCCCGCCACTGAGTTTGGCCCTCTTTCGGCGGTTTGGTTTCTGCCGCCACCGAATAAGTGCGGCCCATAATCATCAATTTATAACCTGGAATTTTTTTCGAACCGGATCCATCAGTGATATCTTCGACCAGTTGCGGCGCAGTCAGGGTTTCGTTTGCCAAAATACGGGCTGAAGTTTCTGCCAAATGGGCAGGCTTGCCGTCTATGGTCAATGCCTGTTCATGGCCGAAATCAGACGCAAATGCAGGCACGGCGGCCAGTGCAGCGGCCAATGCTAGAATACGGATAGTTTTCATTGCAGACTCCTGATAAAAATGTAATTGGGTTGATTACCCGATAAAATCCGGGCAATATTGATTGGAGTCGATATTTTTATATAAATGATACAGATTATCAAGAATATTTGTATTTAAAAATAAAAAAAGGTCGTCTGAAAACCAAGTTTCAGACGACCTTTTAATCTACTTAAAACCTTCTATCAGTCTTTGAAGCGTTTGAATACCAATGTGCCGTTGGTACCGCCAAAGCCGAAGGAATTGGAAATGGCAACGTCGATTTTCGCATCGCGTGCTTCGTTGGCGCAGTAATCCAAATCGCAACCGGCTTCAACGTCTTGTTCAAAGATGTTGATGGTCGGTGGAGATTTTTGCTCGTGTACCGCCAACACGCTGTATAACGCTTCCACACCGCCGGCCGCGCCAAGCAAGTGGCCGGTCATGGATTTGGTGGAGTTAACAATGACTTTGCGCGCATGATCGCCCAAAGCGCGTTTGATGGCTTTGGTTTCGTTGGCATCGCCCAAAGGAGTCGATGTACCGTGTGCGTTGACGTAATCAACGTCTTCAGGATTCAGGCCGGCATCTTTCAGGGCACGGGTAACGGCCAATGCAGGGCCTTCTTCGTTAGGCGCGGTAATATGGTAGGCATCGGAGCTCATACCGAAGCCGACGATTTCGGCGTAAATTTTCGCACCGCGTTTTTTCGCGTGTTCCAATTCTTCCAACACCAGCACGCCAGCGCCTTCGCCGATAACGAAACCGTCACGGCCTTTGTCCCACGGACGGGAAGCGGTAGCAGGGTCGTCGTTGCGGGTGGAAAGTGCCTTCATGGCGGCAAAACCGCCGACGCCCAAAGTGCTGATCGCGCCTTCTGCGCCACCGGCAATCATCACGTCTGCGTCGCCGTATTTAATCAATCGTGCAGAGTCGCCGATGGAGTGTGCGCCGGTTGTACAGGCAGAAACCATGCCGTAACTCGGGCCGCGGTAGCCTTTGAGGATGGTCACGTGACCGGAAATCAGGTTAATCAGCGAACCCGGAATAAAGAAAGGATTGATTTTGCGCGCGCCGCCTTCGATAACGGCTTTGCCGGTCGCTTCGATGCTGGGCAGGCCGCCGATACCGGAGCCGATGTTGACACCGACGCGGTCTTTGTCGAGGGTTTCCAAATCGTCCAAGCCTGAATCATTGATGGCTTGCAGGGCGGCGGCAATACCGTAGTGGATGAACACGTCCATACGGCGCGCTTCTTTCGCGCTGATGTATTGGCCGATGTCGAAATCGCGAACTTCGCCGGCGATTTGGCTGTTGATGTCGGATGCGTCAAAGCGGGTAATCCGTCCGATGCCGCTTTTGCCTGCGAGCAGATTGCTCCATGCGGTGGCGACGTCGTTGCCGACCGGTGATACTTGGCCAAGACCTGTGATGACTACTCTTCTCTGACTCATGATAATCTCGCTGTTGGTTGTCGGGATTTTCGCGGCAGCCTTGCTCTTTTTCTTCGTGAAAACGGGCAAAACTCATGCCGTCTGAAATTTCAGGGGTTTAATAATAAGGTAAAAGCCTCTATTGCGATGGCGCAGCAGAGGCTGGATGTTTGGTGCGACCGATTAGCCTTGGTGGGCGTTGATGTAGTCGATAGCCAATTGTACGGTAGTGATTTTTTCAGCGTCTTCGTCAGGGATTTCGCAGCCGAAAGCTTCTTCCAAAGCCATCACCAGTTCTACGGTGTCCAGAGAGTCAGCACCCAAATCGTCTTGGAAAGAAGATTCGTTTTTCACTTCGGCTTCGTTTACGCCCAGTTGTTCAGCAACAATTTTTTTAACTTGTTGTTCGATGTTTGACATGTCAGTCGTTCCTTTTCGCCTTGCGGCAGGTTGTTTAAGGGAAATAATTCGTCGGTATTGTACCGAATTCGGATAGAGTTTTCCATCTAATCCTGCATTTTAGCACAGATTATTCTGGAAAAACCTGTTGTTGCGCATATTAGCATATGCTGATTTTAACCTACAAGCAGGAATTTGTTTTTGTTACGTATTAACATTAACATTATTAAAAACAAGGGGCTGTACTAGATTAGCAGATATGTTACCCTCGAAATATGAAGATAACTCACTGCAAATTAAAGAAAAAAAGTACAGAAAGAACTGCTTCGTTTTTTTGTACTCGAAGTTACCGCCCGTTCTGCCGCCGATATTTTGGGTATCCATCCCAATTCGGCAGCACTGTTCTACCGTAAAATCCGCATGGTTATCAACTATCATTTGGCCTTGGCTGCCGATGAGGTTTTTGAGGGCTCTGTCGAACTGGACGAAAGCTATTTCGGCGGACAGCGTAAAGGCAGACGTGGTCGAGGTGCGGCAGGAAAAGTGGTTGTCTTCGGCATTCTGAAACGCAACGGACGGGTCTATACCGTTGTGGTGGATAATGCCAAGTCTGAAACGTTACTCCCTGTCATCAAAAAGAAAATCATGCCGGACAGTATTGTTTATACCGATAGTCTGAGTAGCTACGACAAGTTGGACGTGAGCGGTTTCATCCATTACCGCATCAACCATTCCAAGGAATTTGCCGACCGTCAGAACCACATTAACGGCATTGAGAATTTTTGGAATCAGGCAAAACGTGTCTTGCGAAAATACAACGGAATCGATCGCAAATCTTTCCCGTTGTTCTTGAAAGAATGCGAATTTCGATTTAACTTCGGCACACCGTCCCGGCAGCTAAAAATCCTGCAAAAATGGTGTGAAATTTAGGGCTAATCTACTAGTACAGCCCCTTAAAAAATTTTGATGGCGGTTGCTGCTGAAAAAGTAGAAATTGGATTTGAGAGAAGGTTTTTGCATATGCTGGTTTCGTGAAGGCCTACGCAGGATCAGCGTTGTCAGCGTTTTCATGTGTATGCTAACCTTCTGCAAGGTATCTGCTTAATCATATTTGAAATCAGTATTAAAGCATAATTATCAGTATCCGAAATTCCAGTTAATTAAATATTCAGAGACAATCGTTAAGATTGATTTAAGGATGAAAATGCAAGACCAAGAAAACATTAAAAACCAAGAAGAACAAGAAAATCAGCCAAAAGAAGACAATGGTGCCATGACCAAGTTGCAAGATGTGTTCAATCTTGCGCATGACCAGGCCCATCCCGATAAAATTGATGCCGTCATCCGCGCCAATACTCGGGTGTCCGGAACCAATATGTGGGTATTGATGTTTGCCATTGCCGTGGCGAGTATCGGTCTAAATGTAAACAGCACGGCGGTAGTGATCGGCGCGATGTTGATTTCGCCGTTGATGGGGCCGATTGTAGGTATGGGTTACGGTTTGGCGGTAGGGGATACTGCGCTGATCCGTCAAGCCGTGCGCAATATTATTATATTCGTCGTCATCAGCTTGATTACCGCTACGTTGTATTTCCTGTTAACCCCGCTTAAAGAGGCGCAAAGCGAGCTTTTGGCGCGTACTCAGCCGACCCTTTGGGATGTGTTGATTGCCTTCTTCGGCGGTAGTGCGGGTATTGTGGCGCTGACTCGAAAAGAAGGAGGCAATGCCATACCGGGTGTGGCGATTGCTACCGCATTGATGCCGCCCCTGTGTACTGCGGGCTACGGACTGGCACATGGCAACTGGCACTACTTTCTCGGTGCTTCATATCTTTTTGCCATCAACTGCGTGTTCATCGCTTTTTCGACCTTGTTGTTTTCCAAGCTGCTCAAGCTGCCGCGCAGGGGGTTGGTAACGGAATCCAAACGCCGGTTGCAAAGCATCATTATTACTGCCGTCGTGTTGGCTGTGATGATTCCGAGCGGCTATATGGCATCAGGACTGGTGCGTCAGGAGATCTTCAACACCAGAGCCAATGCTGCCATTGCCACTGCGAAGCAACAGGAAGGTTTTTTCGTGCTGCGTAAGATGTTGAACCATAGAGAAAATAAAGTCAGTCTGGTTGTCAATGGAACGGGCAATGCCGAGAAAATTTCCGCCTTGCTCGTGAAAAGCCTTGAAGCGTCAGGTGTGAAAGAGCCGAAGGTCAACGTGGTCTATGCGGGAGGGGACAATGCCAAAATCGAAGAATTGCTGGCAAGCCAAAACAACCCGGTTCAGCAGCAAAATGAGCTGAAAGAGCAACAGGCCTATATCGATACCGTACTGGCAGGCAAAGCCTCCGATATCGACGATGCAGCGGTACTTAAGGAATTAAAAGCCCAATATCCGGAAGCGGAAAAAATCGTTGTCGGACGCGGCTTGGCTTGGGATAAAGCGCAAACAACGCCTGTTTCCGAACAGTCTGAAAGCCAAAAAAACGCAGAACCGAAGACAGATACATATGACGATATCGTCGTTGTCTCTCTCGAATTGGAGCAGCCACTACCTGCCAAAGATTACGAGCGGATACAGGCGTGGTTACGCCAGCGTTATGAGGGTAAGGTAGTGAGCATATTGCAAACGCACAAGTCTCAGACAGATAAACCGTCTCAGACAGATAAACCGTCTAACGAATAATCGCCTTCAGGCTTTATCCATTTCCGAGAAATCATTGATTGTTCCTAGTACACCAAATCCGCCTCAAACACGCCTCTCAAGGCGTTGGAGAGGCGGATTTTTTCTGCGCGTTCGAGCATATCGCGGGTGATGTGTGTTTCGATGATGGTGTCCGCGCCCAAGTAGGTTTGCAGCTGCTGCAACACGGCTTGGCGCATGATGCCGTTGAGGATATCCAAATCCAGAGACGGGGTGAGACGGGTGTTTTTGTGCATGTTCATGTTTCAGTATTCTCCTAGAAATACTGTAAACAACGCTACTAGTTTCTACAGCATCGAGTTGATAACGTTCGCCCACACCGGCAAGGTTTTCTGCGCCAAGGACAAGTTTGAGTTTCTCAAAGTCGATTTGGTCTTCGCAAAAGACTTCGGGAAAGATTTGTTTAAGTTTTAATATATTGTTTTGTTTGAAATTATTTTCTAAATCGTGTATAATTTTTCGGTTCGGTTGCCATAATTGCGTCTTCCATCAATGATCACTTACAAAGTGTCCATTTTATCGGGATATGTTGAAAGTTAAAAGAAAAGAAGGCCGTCTGAAAAACTTTAATATTCGTTTTTCAGACGGCCTTCTTTTCACTTGCCGAAACAAGAGTATTTTGTTTCTCAACTTTACAAAACAGTCAATCCTGCTGCTTGCTTCTACCCTAAAAACTCTTTCAAAAACAGCAAGACACAGGCAAGTTCGTCGGCGGATTCGCGTTGGGTGCCGTTGCCGGTATGGCCGCCGCCGTCAGGCGAGTAGAGCCAAGATTGCGGCGAGGTTTCGCGCAGTTTGGCGTAGAACTTGAGCGCGTGGGC
>NZ_JBQCVF010000003.1:0-14855 GCF_051962515.1 Neisseria sp. P0009.S007
GGAATGCTTGTTCTGCGGCGGATAAAATCAACCACTTCGGCGGTTTCCTGCCTTGAGCCGTCATCCGCGACAATAATCTCATCCGGCAGACGGGTTTGCGATAAAGCCGATTTCAACACCAGCTCCAGAGCATCTGGGCGGTTGTAAGTGGTAATGATGAGGGAGACGGTTATCGTGCGGTTGCGCTCGTAGAGTTTGACATATTTGTAATACGAACCTTGTGCGTTGGAAACTGAAATCGTCAGGCCGTCTGCACCATAGGCAAAGCCGCGCTTGAGCAGATAGTTCTTCACAAACGATACGCCGCCATGCAGCAAAGCCTTAACCGGCGAACTGTCTTTCTTGAAGCGGTTTTCTTCCGCATACAGCGAACTGTACTGCTGCATTTTCTGAATCAGCCCTTCGGCGTTTTCAAAAGAATAATGTTTCAGACGGCCATCAAGTTGTTTAATCTTAGCTTCCTGCGGCAACACCAAAGACTCATGCACCTGACGGTCAGAAAAACGGGTAAATTTTCGATGATAAAGGCGTGGAATAATATCCGGATACCAGCCGCAGCCTTTAATCAGTCTGCCGTGGTAATGGTTCAGACGGGAAAGCGAAAAAATATGTTCCTTCTCATTTTCCAAAACGGCCGCACGAATGGATTCGATTAAAGCCTCATCCGCCACTTCATCGCTGTCTATGCTGAAAATCCAATCGTTTTGCGCCAGTCTGGCCGCCAGATTTTTCATCGGGCCAAACCCGATAAAGTCATGCTTGTAATAGCTGACATTGGGAAAGCCCTTGGCAATTTCAAAAGTACGGTCGGTCGAGCCGTTGTCCAACAGCAGGACTTCGTCAAAGTCTTTCAGCGCACTCAAAACTTCTGAAAGATAACGTTCTGAATTTTTTACCAACATGGCGGCGGTTGCCGGAATTGTGTGCATCATAAAAAGGCCGTCTGAAAAAGGAAGCTGTATTTTAACCGATATACCGCTACAATATGTCCTCCTTTTTTCAGACGGCCTGACTCATGCAGCTTATTCTTGCCCCCATGCAAGGGCTGGTGGACGATGTGATGCGCGACCTGTTGACGCGTATCGGCGGATTTGACGAATGCGTCAGCGAATTTGTCCGCATTACGCACACGGTCCACTCACGCGCCACTTGGCTTAAATATGTTCCCGAAATCGCCCATGCCAACCGCACGCCGGCCGGCACGCCCTGTACTGTCCAGCTTTTGGGCAGCGATGCGGAAAACATGGCCGTCAATGCTTTGGAAGCCGTGCGTTTCGGTGCGGACAAAATCGACCTCAACTTCGGCTGCCCCGCGCCGACGGTCAATAAACACAAAGGCGGTGCAGTCTTGCTCAAAGAGCCCGACTTGATTTACCACATCGTCCACACCCTGCGCCAACGCCTGCCACAACACATTCCGCTGACTGCCAAGATGCGGCTCGGTTATGAAGACAAAAGTCTGGCATTGGAATGCGCCTCCGCGATTGAAAACGGCGGTGCATGCGCGTTAACCGTCCATGCGCGCACCAAAGTCGAAGGCTACGAACCGCCAGCACATTGGGAATGGGTGCGCAAAATCCGCGATGCAGTCAATATTTCCGTTACTGCCAACGGCGATGTGTTCAGCCTTCAAGACTATCTCGACATTAAAACCGTCAGCGGCTGCGACAGCGTGATGCTCGGGCGCGGCGCGGTTATCCGTCCCGACTTGGCGCGGCAAATCAAGCAATATGAAAACGGCGAAACAGTCAAAGACACCGACTTTGCCGAAGTCTCCTCATGGATAGTCCAATTCTTCGACTTATGCCTTGCTAAAGAAGCCAACAACAAATATCCGGTTGCCCGTTTGAAACAGTGGCTGGGCATGATGAAAAAAGAGTTTGAACAAGCGCAGGTATTGTTTGACCGCATCCGCGCCGTCAAAGAAGCGGATGAAGTGAAACAGATTCTGCTGTCGTTTGAACAAGAGATGCATTTATGATTCAAAAAGGCCGTCTGAATTTCAGACGGCCTTTAATATGATTACTGACAGATATAATCAGCCAACAGTCTGCCTTTTTCTGCACTGGCTGCATTGGCCATATTCACATGCCTGGTCTCAGGGCCATTCTTGGATTTCAGGGCTTCGCCATATTTTCTGGCAAACTCTTTATTGGCACTGGTCACTCTTGACTCAGTGGCATCCAATATAAACCCGTCTTGCTCATATTTGCCTTGCGCAGTAATAATCAAGATATTTTCAGGTGAAGGATAATCCGGGAAATTAACATAGTTGGTAACCAGCTTGTAGGAAACGCCTTTGCCGTGTTTCATATCCTGACAGATGCCGTTAGGCGCGGTAAAGACTGCATGGCCGATACGGCCGTGGCCGAAATCGTAAAAATCGATTCTCTTCGCAGAAGCCAATTGTTTTTTATCGTTGCCGTCATTGATATTTAATGACTTGCCGTTTACCAAAAACAGGGTTGGCAACAAGGGGCTGCCATGAGAGGCTTCCAAATTATATGCTTCGCCCAACAGCTTGCCCTGACGATACACAGTCAAGACAGGCTTTTTCAGACCATTTTCCGGATTGCCGGTTTTCTTAAAAGAAATCTTCTGAACCACATTGCCAAATTCATAATAAGGCCGCGACTGCACGCCTGTTTTCGTATCCTGCAAGGCGCTCCAGCTGCCGTCCGTCGTTTGGGCGCACGCAGTCAGAGCAACAAACAGAATACCCGATAGTAAAACTTTAGAATGTTTCATTCATAAACTCCTTCTCAAGTAAACAAAAGAACGGATGTGTGCCTTTACTGCTTATTTTTGTTTCTTTGTTAAAATTTTAGAACCATTGCACTAAATTAGCAAGGGATTAAACAACAGGCCGTCTGAACATTCAGACGGCCTTGATTAAGCTCAAATTTTTAAGAAGCCAAAACGCGGGAGAACAAAATCTCATTTTCCAAATGGATATGGTCTTTCAAATCATCCACCATCTCTTTGGCCAAAGTGTACAAACGGGTCCAGCTGCCGCAAGCGCCTTCGGGAAGCTCAAAATTGTAGGTCAATTCTTCCAGACGCGCGATGGCTTGATCGTGTTCTTCATGCTCGTGCATCATTACGCTGATGGGCATTGCCGCGCCGCGACCCACGCCCTGATTAATCATTGGGAACAACATGCGCTCCTCTTTCATCATGTGCATCAACAGCTCGTTTTGCATATAGGCCAACAAATCAGGAACTTCGGCAGGGAAAGTATCAGCATGAACCTGCGCCACTTTTTGCGCCAGCGGAACCAACTCTTCAAACTGGGCGCGGTGGACATTGTGGTAACGCTGCAAAATATGGTCAATGGTGGAATTGAAAGGCGCGGTTTCCCAAAGGGTAAAGTCGGTCATGGCTGTGTTCCTTTAAAGATTTATATTGAATGAATGTTAGACATAAGGATACACGCTGCAAACGGCTTTGTATAGTTTTTTAATTGCTTAATTAATTGATAATAAAAGTTATTTTCAAATTGAAAATAACAAACAGGCCATCTGAAACATAAAGCTGAAGTTTCAGACGGCCTGCCCTTTTCTTAAATAATCCAACGATATAACGCAATCATTACCGGCATGGTTACCACACAAAGCAAGGTCGTCAGTCCATAAATTGCGCTGGCTTTTTGGGCATTTTTGCCGTAAACAACCGCCATTTGAGTAACTGTCGCGGCGGCAGGCGAAGTCGTTGCCAAAAAGCTAATTAAAACTACCGTATCCGCATGCGCATCATGATGGGCAAAACCACAGACTTTGACGGCAAAAAGCAATAATATCGGAATCAAAATCAACCTTAAAAAAGCAACGAGATAAAGCCTCGGCGTCCACATAATCGAGCGCAGCGGCAAAGAAGCCAAAAGCATGCCTGCCACCAACATAGCAACCGGGCCAATCATACTGCCCACCGTCGCCAAAGTATTATCGACAATGTGCGGCAGCTTGATTTGAAAGACAAACATCAGCAGCCCGACCAGCATGGATAAGATATTGATATTAGTGAAAATGGTTTTCCAAGCTACATTGCCGCGGCCGCAAATCAACAGACGCAGATGCGTCCAAAACAAAAACGTCTGCACCATGATAAAACCGCTGGTGTAAATCACCCATTCCGCACCAAATACCGACATCACCAAAGGGATAATCAGGTTGCCCGAATTGCTGTACACCGTCGCCGCGTGTTCGAGCGCATCGAGTTTGAACAAGTGTTTAAACAACCTGCCCAAAACAATCAATACCACATGGAAAAACACCGCCAACATGACGGAAAGCTTCAGCCCTTCGATAATCTGCGGCGTATTGTCCATCTGAAAGGCATGAATCATGACAGACGGGCTGATCAAGTAAAGCGCGATGACCGAGAGCGTATAGCTGTTTTCCGATTTCAACAGCCCTGCCTTCACTAAGGCCACGCCCATCAAAACAATCAGCGTCAGCTCGATAATTTTTCCGGCAAGCAGGAAAGAGGTTTCCATAATAAAAAAAGCGGCAAAAACGTTGATTTTACGCTTGTACCGCTTGGCATGCCAAATGCAGACGGCCTGAAGCCTTTTTCCAACAACCCGACATAATTTGCCCTACCGCAAAGCAAATCAATATAAATCTGTCCGTATATCCGCTATAATCAGCCATTTTCTTCAAACAGGAAACATCATGTCCCCCAGCCGTTTCAATCAAACGGGCCCCAAAATCGGCCTGAGCGTACGCCTTGCAGAAACCCAAGCTGAAATCGAAGCCGCCCAAAGATTGCGCTATCAGGTTTTTGCCCAAGAATTGGGTGCAGAAATCGAAAGCGATGACGGCCGCGATGTCGATCCTTATGATGAACATTGCCACCATCTGCTCGCGTTTGACGATGCAACCGGCGAGGTAATCGGCTGTTACCGCCTGATTACCGAAGAAACCGCAAAAAAAGTCGGCGGCTGGTACAGCGAGCATGAATTCGACCTTGAGCCTTTGAAAGACATTCTGCCGCAAACCGTCGAACTCGGCCGCGCCTGTACCCACCCGGACTACCGCAACGGCGGCTTGGTCATGCTGTTGTGGACCGGTTTGGTCAAATTCATGAAAGACGAAAACCTGCGCTTTATGATTGGCTGCGGCAGTATCGAAATGCGCGACGGCGGCAACGATGCGGCCGGCCTGTATCATGCTTTAAAAGACAAATACCTCGCTCCGGAACAATGGCGCGTCAAACCGCTCAACCCGCTCAAATGGGACAGCATCACGCCGTCTGAAAATCCCCCCGTACCCGCACTGATCAAAGGCTATCTCAAAGCAGGCGCGTGGTTCTGCGGCGAGCCTTGCGTCGATGAAGCATTCAACTGCGCAGATGTGCTGATCATGATGGATATCAACCACCTTTCCGACCGCTACCTGCAGCGTTTTGCCCCTAAAACCGATTCATAATAAAAGGCCGTCTGAAACTTCAAACGGCCTGCCTAATCTTTATAAAAACACACACAATGACCGCCAAAATCCGTTTTATCTTCCGTCTTCTCTGCATTGCCGGCTGCCTTTTGTACGGCATGGCCGAAATGTTTTTTCTGTTTCCCTTTTACAGCAGCAAACGCAAACTGCGCGCGATTCAATTATGGTCGCTGCGCGTGCTCGCTTCCTGCGGCATGAACCTGCAAACTTTCGGCACTCCGCCGCAAGAAGGCCGCGGCCAAATGCTTATCAGCAACCATATTTCATGGTTGGATATTATGGCGGTTAACGGCGCTTTCCCCGGCCGTTTCGTGGCTAAAGACGATGTGGCCAAATGGCCGGTGGTCGGTTATCTTGCCACACAGGCGCAAACGGTTTACGTCTCGCGCAACCGCGGCATCAAAGGCAATTCTGCCAAAATCGCCGGCGTAACCGAAGCGCTGAAAAACGGCGATACCGTCACCATTTTTCCCGAAGGCACCAGTACCGAAGGCCGTGAAATCCTGCCGTTCAAACCCAGCTTTTTTCAGACGGCCTATGATGCAGGCGTACCAATTATTCCGGCACTCTGCCGCTATCCGAATCCGGACGGCAGCAGCCCCAATCCGCACACTGCCTACTACGGCGACATCAGCCTCTGGCAATCCATCTGCATGGTCATCAGTCAGCCTTCCAGTACAGTCGAGTTGCATTTCCTCGATCCGATTGAAGCGGGAGAAGACCGATACGCTACTGCGCTTCAAGTACACGCCCTGTTGAGCGAAAAGCAAAAACAGTTGGGCTGATCAATAAAAGGCCGTCTGAATGTTCAGACGGCCTTTTCCATTATCTTATGTCTTAAGATGAATATTGCACCGAATCGCTACCGCTTTTCTTTTGAATAAATTCAATTTTGTAGCCATCCGGATCTTCAACAAACGCAATCACAGTCGTGCCGTGTTTCATCGGGCCGGCTTCGCGTACCACTTTACCGCCCATTTCTTTGACACGTTCGCACGCCGCATAAGCATCATCGACTTCAATCGCGATATGGCCGTAAGCATCGCCCAAGTTGTAAGACTCGGTATCCCAGTTGTGGGTCAGTTCTAAAACAGTATGGTCTGCCTCATCGCCATAACCGACAAAAGCCAAAGTAAAACGGCCTTCAGGATAATCGCGGCGGCGCAGCAGTTGCATATTCAATACGTTTTGATAGAAATCCAAAGAGCGTTCGAGATTGCCGACACGCAGCATAGTATGAAGCAAGCGCATGATTTTGTTCCTTTCTGAATTATGTTTGGTCATGGATTATAACACATCGGGCATTTACCCTCCCCAACTTAGAAAATGCTGATACTTAAACCTTGTGAAAATGAAGCGTATCCCTATCGCCAGTTGAATTTAATTTATTAACAAGCACACCGACTGACTAAATTGCTATAATCGCCACACTTACAACACAACACTTCAAACCGTCATGAAAACCTTTGTTCTTCCAGATACCCGCCCTTATCCGCAGAGCCCTATCAAAAACTACCTTCTGCTCAATGCCTATCAGCTGGCGCACAACTCCTCCTCCGCATCGCGCAAGCTTTCGGCCGGCCAACTGCAAACCGAAATCCGCACCATGCTCAGCCAAAACCATTACATCAACCTTTCATTGGCAATGACCATGGCGCCCGATGTCGGCACTTACACCAGCCTGATTCAAAGCGTAGGCGAAGTCCTGAAGGCAGAAAACGATAACGAAGCCCAATGGTTTGCCCTGCCTGTCGTTTTGGTCGCCGGTTGCAAAAAAGAACAAACCCTGCCGCTTACGCTGCCTACCGAAGCACTCTTCGCCTGCCTGCAAAACTACCCCAACCTGCGTACCCTCACGCAAAACACGCAATGGCTGCCTTACCTCGTCCAATCTACCGACTTGAGCAGCGTTACCCCGGGCGAGTGGTTCCAAGCCAAGCAAAACGATGAAGCGGCAGGCGCATTCCTGCAAAAATTCGAATACAAACCATTGACGCTGCCCGAAGGTCAATCCGTCCATGTTGTTTACGCGCTGGGCTACGGCAATAAAGACATTCAGACTGCCTTGGGCCTTAACCTGCAACAGGCAGGCCTGCCATTGATGCAGGTTTGGCAAGAGCATCTCGCCCTCGACGGCGTTACCCTCTTTACCAACCCGCTCTCGCCCAATACGCCGCTTGACGCGCTTACCGACGGCAGCCACACCCGCCAACGCATGGCCATGGACGTTTTTGCCACCAACGCCATCCGCGCCATCCGTATGCAAAGCCCGCGCGTCGGCGTTGTTGCCGCAGCGAAAGCGGACGGCAAGCTCCAGTTCAGCTTCAACGCGACAGACAGCGCGTTTGAAATCGTTCCGCAGACCTTCACTTGGGAGCTTGCATCAACCGACAATATCGCCATCGTTCAGCAAAACTTCCTCGACCTGATGGCCGAATGCCGAATCGAGCACCTCTACCTGCTGCACAACCCATTGGGCGAAAACGAGAACATCCCTACTTATGCCCAAGCGTTGAAACTAGAAGGCCATAATCCTTTCTTCAGCAATGTAAACTAAATTGAAAATGCAACACGCCAAGGCCGTCTGAAAACGGTTTAGCGTGTTGCATTGATTTTCAAACCTTACCGCTCATTTTCACGCATATGAAAACCCACAAAATCCTTTTCGTCTGCCTCGGCAACATCTGCCGCTCCCCTATGGCCGAATACGTCCTGCGCCACCGCGCCCGCAAAGCAGGCATGGGCAATGCCGTCATTACAGCCAGCGCAGGCACGTCAGGTTGGCACGACGGGGAAAACATGCACGAAGGCACGCGCCGTGTACTCAAACAACACGGCATCGACCCGTCAGGCTTTACCAGCAGCAAAATCAAACCCAGCGATGCCGAACATTTCGACTACATCATCGTGATGGACGACAACAACCTCAGAGAAACCGAAAAGCAGCTCGGCTTCCACCCCG
Source organism: Neisseria sp. P0009.S007 (assembly GCF_051962515.1). NCBI lineage: Bacteria > Pseudomonadati > Pseudomonadota > Betaproteobacteria > Neisseriales > Neisseriaceae > Neisseria > Neisseria sp. P0009.S007. Next base: position 8,413 of record NZ_JBQCVF010000003.1, read on the forward strand.
GCAAAATCTTCAAACTGACCGACCTTATCCCCGATTCAGGTTACAACCACGTTCCTGATCCGTGGTACACGGGCGACTTTGACGAAACCTACCGTCTGGTCGATGCCGGCAGTTTTGCCTTGTTGGAAAAACTGAAACAGGCTTAAACCGACTTTAATAATAAAAGGCCGTCTGAACAGGTATTTGCAAAAGCCATGCTTTCGTGATTACCTGTTCAGACGGCCCTATTGATTACTGCAATCAACCTACACGATAAAACGCCAGGCTGCCCAATAAATTCGGCAGATGTTTAACCTGTCGGTTGCCCGTCATGACCGCACGCTCAAGCACGCGGATTTTGTTTTTGGCACACAGCAAATCAAAGTCTTTGAGGGTACACCAATGGATATTGGGCGTATCGTACCAATGATACGGCATCCGCTCGGAAACCGGCATATGGCCGCCAATGGCGATTTGAAAGCGGTTGCGCCAGTAGCCGAAGTTAGGGAAGCTGACAATAGCCTGCTTGGCCACGCGCATCAGGCAGCGCAGGATTTTTTCCGTGTTCTGCATCGCCTGAATGGTTTGGCTCAAGACAATCACATCAAAGCTTTGATCGCCAAAAGCCACCAAACCTTCTTCCAAATCGGCTTGAATGACGTTCACACCGCGGGATATGGCGGCAATCACGCTGTCGGTATCGATTTCAACACCGTAGCCGGTGCAATTTTTATGTTCCACCAACGCAGCCAACAGCTCGCCGTCGCCGCAGCCTAAATCGAGTACGCGGCTGCCTTCGGGTATCCAATCGTAAATGAGTTGCAAATCGTCGCGCAGATTCATTTTTGGCAGTCCTTGTAAACGTTGTTCATATAAGCGGCAACCGCGCGGATATAGGCTTCGTCTTCCATCAAGAACGCATCGTGGCCGTGATTGGATTTGACTTCAATGTACTGCACGGATTTTTGCGCGGCGATTAATGCCTTGACCAATTCATGCGAACGTTGCGGCGAAAAGCGCCAGTCGGTGCTGAAGCTGGCAACAAAAAACTTGGCCTGCACATTCTCCACAGCGCGCGTGAGGTTGTGGCCGTAATCGGCGGCCGGGTCGAAGTAGTCAAGCGCCTTGGTCATCAGCAGATAAGTGTTGGCATCAAAGCGGCCGACAAACTTGTCGCCTTGATAGCGAAGATAAGATTCCACTTCAAACTCAACGCCGTAACCATACTGATAACCGTCTGATTTTAAATCGCGGCCGAATTTTTTACCCAAGCCGTCTTCGGCAAGATAAGTGATGTGTCCCATCATGCGCGCGATACGCAAACCGCGTGAAGGAACGGTATGATGGCTGCGGTAATTGCCTTCATGGAAATCGGGATCGGTCAAAATGGCCTGACGGGCAACATCGTTAAACGCGATGTTTTGAGTGGAAAGTTTAGGCGCAGAAGCGATGACGAGCGCGTGGGCAACGCGTTCAGGCAAAGAAATCGTCCATTGCAATGCCTGCATACCGCCCAAGCTGCCGCCGACAATGGCCGCCCATTTTTGAATGCCGAGATAATCGGCAAGCATGGATTGGGACTTCACCCAGTCTTTGACGGTTACGACAGGGAAATCCGCGCCATATTCGTGGCCGGTTTCAGGATTTTCAGACAAAGGGCCGGTACTGCCGTCGCAGCCGCCCAAGTTGTTCAACCCGACTACGAAAAAGCGGTCGGTATCGATGGGTTTGCCGGGGCCAACCATATTGTCCCACCAGCCGGCGTATTTATCCTCCGCACTGTGCTTGCCGGCAACGTGATGATTGCCTGACAGGGCGTGGCAGATAAGGACGGCATTGCTTTTGTCGGCATTGAGTGTGCCATAGGTTTCAATCATCAGGTCGAAACGGGGTAAGGTTTTGCCGTTTTCCAGAGCAAGCGGTGTGTCAAACGGGATTTTCTGGGGCGTTACAATGCCCACTGAGGCATTTGTTGTCATTTGTAATTTCCAAGTGAAGCGGCAAAAGGGGTATTATAACGTTTCGTTTTTGTTTTGTGCATGAGGCTTCAGACGGCCTGCCCTGATTAAAGGCAATATTTTTGGGAGAATGTGGAATGATTGGCAGGCTTTTGCGATTTTTTTTCTTTTGCGCCATAGCGGCATTGATTGTGAACCGTTTGTTCAGCCGCCAACAAAAGCGCACCATTCGGGAAATCGCCAAAATCAGCGCGTGGGTATTGCTGGGTGCGGCGGCGGCTACGCTGTTTTGGTATTTGATGATGCTGTTTTTCAAGCATATTCCCAATTCTTATTGAAATAAAATATAAAAGGCCGTCTGAAAACCTTAATCCAGCGTTTTCAGACGGCCTTTTGATGTTCAAATTTAAAACAATTCTTCCGGAATCTTGCAAACCGGAATCGGATTGACTTTGTGCTGCATAGCTTTGTGCAATCGGGTATAGATTGCCAAAACTTCGCGCTGTCTGCCTTCAAAATCTTCAGGCTTGTGGCTGCCGTACACGCTCATCGCCCATTCGAGTTCGGGATAAGATGCGCCCATTTGTTCTTCATCGGTACGCTCGATATCCCAAAGTCCGTCCGTCGGTACGGCTTTTTGAATGTCTTCCGAGACGTCCAGCTCGGCTGCCAACGCGTACACTTGAGTTTTGGTCAAATCGGCAATCGGGCTGATGTCCACGCCGCCGTCACCGTATTTGGTGAAGAAACCGACGCCGAAATCTTCAATTTTGTTGCCCGTCCCCGCCACCAGCAAACCATGCAGCTGACCGTAATAATAAAGCGTCGTCATGCGCAGGCGGCTGCGTGCATTGGCAAGTGCCAGCTGTTTGTTGGGAAATTCGGTTTCGCTGACGTCAACGGTATCGGCAAACGTATCGAAAGTTTGGGTCAAGTCGACGCTTTGCACTTTTACATTCGGATAACGCTGTTTCAGACGGCCCATGTGTTCTTGAGCGCGGTTGACTTGGTCGGCTTTCTGACGAATCGGCATTTCCAACAACAAAACCGACAAACCGGTTTGCGCTGCAAGGGTGGAAACCACGGCAGAATCGATGCCGCCGGATACGCCGACGACAAAACCTTTGGCACGCGCCTGCTCGGCGTAATCTTTGAGCCATTGAACAATATGGCGGATGATGGCTTGGGTTTGCATAGGGATAAATGTTCGCTTCAAATAAAACGAATGATAGCCTGATTTGCACTTGTCTGAAAGACGACAGGGTATAATACCCTTTTTATTTCTTGCACACACACCATGTCCAAACCCATCCTTCTGCGCTGGCTCGTCGTCTGCCTGATTCCGCTCGCCACCCTTTTGTGGTTTGCCCTCAACCCGCCCGAAGACAAAACGCAACACCTCATCAACGGCATCATCCTTGCCTGCGAAGCCACGTTCCTATTCAAGTTCGTCCTTTTTGACGTCATCAAACACCACCTCAAACAAGAGCCCGAATTGAAACGGCAAAGCATTTGGATGTTTATCCCGATTATTTTGCTGATTGTTTATTTATTCCACTATTTCGGCGCATTCTGATGTTTTCAGACGGCCTTGGGCATATTTTTCCATGAACACCACCCCACCTTATACCTGCTGGATTTTCTGCAACGTCATCGACAACTTCGGCGACATCGGCGTTTCATGGCGGCTGGCGCGTGTTTTGCAACGCGAACTCAACTGGCAAGTGCATTTGTGGACAGACGACTTTCCGTCCCTTCAGGCACTCTGCCCTGACTTGGCCTCGATTCCCAATATCCATCAAGGCATCGGCATTCACGCTTGGCAAGCCGACTACGCCGAAGATACCGATACAGCCCCTACCCCCGACATTGTCATCGAAACCTTCGCCTGCGAACTGCCCGACAACGTTCAAACCATCATCCGCCAACACCAACCGCTTTGGCTCAACTGGGAATACCTCAGCGCGGAAGACAGCAACGAGAGGCTGCACTTAATGCCCTCGCCCCAGGCCGGCGGCATACAGAAATACTTTTGGTTTATGGGTTTCAGCGAAAAAAGCGGCGGCCTGCTGCGCGAACGCGATTACGCCGAATCGGCCGGATTTGATACGGAAGCCTTACGCCGACAACTCAAACTTCCCGCAAAAAACGCGTCCGAGTGGCTGCTTTTCGGCTATCAAAGCGATATTTGGGCAAAATGGCTGACTATGTGGCAACAGGCCGGCCAACCCATTACCCTGCTGCTTGCAGGTACACAAATCATCGCCAGTCTGAAAAACAGCGACCTAGTACCGCAAAATGCCCTGCTTGAAGACGGCGATGTGTATCAGAGCGAACACATTACCCTGATCAAAATCCCTTTTGTCCCCCAACAGGATTTCGACAAACTGCTCAACCTTGCCGACGGCGCTATCATACGCGGCGAAGACAGCTTTGTTCGCGCCCAGCTTGCCGGAAAGCCTTTCTTTTGGCACATCTATCCGCAAGAAGAAAATATCCATCTCGACAAACTGCACGCTTTTTGGGACAAAGCGCATCAGGTTTATCCGGATGTTGTCGCCACGGCACACCACCGCCTTTCCGACGAACTCAACAACGGTGATGCACTCAGCGACAGCCAGCGCCTGCAGGCATGGCAAACCCTGACTGCACACCAAAATGAATGGCGGCAAAGCGCGGCAAAATGGCGGGATGGACTTTTTGCTCAAAAAAGTGCCGTTGAAAAACTTGCCGCCTTTATTTCAAAGCACAAAAAAATACGCTAAAATAGCGCGTTTTATTACAACCGATTTGATTGGAAAACTACAATGAAAACAGCACAAGAACTGCGCGCCGGCAACGTATTCATGGTCGGCAACGATCCTATGGTCGTTCAAAAAACCGAATACATCAAAGGCGGCCGCTCTTCCGCCAAAGTCAGCATGAAACTGAAAAACCTGCTGACCGGTGCCGCTTCTGAAACCATTTACAAAGCCGACGACAAATTCGACGTCGTTATCCTGTCCCGCAAAAACTGTACTTACAGCTACTTTGCCGATCCTATGTACGTCTTCATGGACGAAGAATTCAACCAATACGAAATCGAAGCCGACAACATCGGCGACGCGTTGAAATTCATCGTTGACGGTATGGAAGACCAATGCGAAGTTACTTTCTACGAAGGCAACCCAATCTCCGTAGAATTGCCTACCATCATCGTTCGCGAAGTTGAATACACCGAGCCTGCCGTTAAAGGCGATACCTCCGGTAAAGTGATGAAAACCGCGCGTCTGGTCGGCGGCACTGAAATCCAAGTGATGTCTTATATCGAAAACGGTGACAAAATCGAAATCGATACCCGTACCGGCGAATTCCGCAAACGTGCTTAATCAGCCCGTAACACAAAAAGGCCGTCTGAATATTCAGACGGCCTTTTTATCAATCTACCTTATTGTTTCTTCAAGCCCTTGGCTGCAACAGTCGCAATCGTACCGTCAATGCCTTTGCTCTTAATCAGCTCGCCAAATTGGTTGCGGTATACCGTTACCAAGCTGGTACCGTCCACGCGGATATTGTAAATCTTATACGCACCGCCACTTTGGTAAAGCTGGTAGGCCACTTCATACTTGGTGCCTTTTTTGGTCTGAATTTCCGAGAAAACGTCAAACTTATTGCCGTTTGCCGTCATCTTCGGCAACAGGCGTACATTCGCATCCGCCGCACCAATCAGTGCAGAATGCGAGTACATCGCAATCACCATGTCTTTGAATGCACGGATAAAATCAGTTTTCTGTTTGGCAGAAAATTCACGCCATGGCGCGCCGACAGCCAAAGCCGAAATACGTTCATAATCCAAATAACGGTTGGCATACTGCTCAACCTGTTTCACACGTTGCGCTTCTGTCAAAGAAGTATTGCGTGCAATTTTCAGCACAGCATCAATATTCTGCTGCATCTGCTTTTGCGCAGGATGCGTTTCCGCCGCCACATAGGGCGCGGCAATCACCATCGGCGCGGCCACAATCAAAGTCTGAAGAAAACGGTTCATGACGATATCCATCCAAAATAAAACCGCATTTTAAAAACAATCTATTCCAAAAAACTTAATTCTTTGTAAAAGCAGTCATGAGCAATGAAAAATCCTGCAATCAAATTTCAGACGGCCTGATAAAAATAAGATAACATGTGAACACTATTTTAAAAGGAAAAAGCCATGCCCTACGTCAACATCAAAGTAACCGGCGGCAACGAAGCCCCGAGTGCGGAACAAAAAGCCGAATTAATTCGCGGCGTCACCGAATTACTCTCACGCGTTCTCAACAAAAATCCCGAGACGACCGTCGTCGTCATCGACGAAATCAATATGGACAACTGGGGCATAGGCGGTAAAAGCGTGACGGTTCGCCGTGCTGAAGCGCGCAATAAGTAAGCTTTGGACGTCTGAAGCTCTTTTAATTTACCCACAAAAAGAGTACATTTATCCCATTGTTAACAATTTTACGGAACACACATCATGGAGAAATTCCC